>NZ_VMMT01000027.1:0-73848 GCF_013277355.1 Streptococcus sp. 1343 | reverse complement strand
TTGATTTCATATTACTATTATATAATGCTTTTTGATTTTAGTTTAGTATTATCGTAGAAAATGGACTCGGTGCTATGGATAAACCGGATGAGAATGGTTATGTAGCAGATGACTATCGGATTACTTACTTAGAGGCCCACATCAAGGCCATGCGAGATGCCATTTACCAAGACGGGGTTGACTTGCTTGGTTATACGACTTGGAGATGTATCGATCCGGTTTCAGCTGGCACAGGGGAAATGAATAAGCGCTATGGCTTTATCTATGTAGATCGAGATAATGTAGGAAATGGGACTCTCAAACGTAGCAAGAAGAAGTCCTTCTATTGGTACAAGGATGTCATTGATAGCAATGGAGCAAGCATCGAGTAGAGCACATTTGTTTACTATTTTTATAAAATCTTCTCCCTGCTTTATAAGATGTAAAAAAGAGTTCAAATGGAACTCTTTTTTTGTTATAATGAAGGAAGAAAGATCAGACAGGAGAATAAAATGTCAGAACCATTATTTTTACAATCAGTTATGCAAGAAAAAATCTGGGGTGGAACCAAGCTACGTGATGAGTTTGGCTACGACATCCCAAGTGAAAAAATAGGGGAATACTGGGCTATCTCAGCTCACCCAAATGGAGTTTCTAAAGTTGCCAATGGTAGTTTTGAGGGAACAGATCTAGCTACTTTGTATGCAGAACACCGTGAATTGTTTGGCAATCGTCCTGAGCCTGTATTTCCGCTTTTGACTAAGATTCTGGATGCCAACGACTGGCTCAGTGTTCAAGTTCATCCAGATGATGCTTATGGACTCGAGCATGAAGGCGAGCTTGGAAAAACAGAGTGCTGGTACATCATCGCTGCGAATGAAGGTTCAGAGATTATCTACGGCCACAATGCCAAGTCAAAAGAAGAACTCCGCCAGCAAATCGAGGACAAGAATTGGGATGACTTGCTGACAAAAGTGCCTGTTAAGGCTGGAGATTTCTTCTATGTGCCAAGTGGCACCATGCATGCCATTGGGGCTGGCATCTTGATTCTTGAAACCCAGCAGTCTAGCGATACCACCTATCGCGTCTATGACTTTGACCGCAAGGACGATAAGGGCAACTTGCGTGAACTTCATCTTGAAAAATCCATTGATGTCTTAAACATTGGTGAGCCTGCAAATAGCCGTCCTGTAACTGTTAAAGCAGATGATTTGCGTTCCACTCTCCTTGTATCCAATGATTTCTTTGCAGTTTACAAGTGGGAAATTACTGGAAAAGTTGACTTCGAAAAGACAGCTGACTACAGCTTATTGAGTGTCTTAGCCGGTCAAGGTCAACTGACTGTTGACGGGAAAAATTATCCAATCCAAAAAGGCAGTCACTTTATCTTACCAAGTGATGTTGAAGCTTGGACTCTGGAAGGGCAAGGTTTGGAAGTGATTGTTAGCCATCCATAAAAAAGAAAGGGCCTGAGTTTACTACTCAAGTCCTTTTTGATTACATAAATTGGGCGATGAAGACCACGATGATGATGATTGGAATGACGAAACGAAGAAGGAAGAGCCAGACTTGGAACAGTCCCTGTTTCCATGCGGTTTCATCAAGATGGAGTTCCTCCATTGCAAGAGCCTTTTTAAAGATATAGCCTGTAAAAAGTGAAAGGCAGAGAGCTCCAAATGGCATGAGGAGATTGGAAACCAAGAAGTCCATAGCGTCAAAGAAGGTCTTCCCAAAGATGTGAGCATCCGCCATGACACCGTAAGATAGGGCTGAGGGAATGCCAAAGACAAAGGTCAAGATTCCCAAAATGGCACTCCACATGGCACGCTTGCTGTTGTCCTGGTTGGTGATATTGCCCACATTGATTTCCAGCATAACGACGGAAGAAGTGACTGTCGCAAAGAGGAAGAGCAAGAGGAAGAGGATGTAGAAAATGGTTCCAAAAGGCATCTTGTCAAAGAGTTGAGGCAAGACGATAAAGAGTAAGCTCGGTCCCCCTTCAGACTGGATATTGAAGGCTGACATAGCTGGGAAAATGGCGAGACCTGCCATGATGGATACCGAGATATTCATGGCTACGATGGAAATTCCTGATTGGACCAGATTGGTTTTCTTGTCTAAGTAAGAAGCATAGGTCAGCATGGCTGTAACCCCTAGTGAGAGGGCAAAGAAAGATTGTCCCAGAGCATAGAGGAGACCAGCACTGGTCAGTTTTGAAAAGTCTGGTTTGAGGAAGTAAAGAACCCCTTCCATGGCATTTGGCAAACTGAGAGAACGACCGATGATGACGACAAAGATGATAAAGAGCAGGGGCATCATGACTTTCGAAGCTCTTTCAATCCCTTTTTGAACCCCACGTGATACAATGAAGATATTCAATAGGATAAAGGTCGCTTGAGCTCCTAGAGCAATGGCTGGATTTGAAATGATTGAAGTAAATAACTGAGCATAATCACCCGTTCCACCAATTTGGAACAATTTTCCAAACTCAATGCCTAGATAGACTAAAATCCAGCCACCAATAACACTGTAGAAAGATAAGAGGATAAAGAGGGCAAAGGCACCAATCCAACCGATAAAGTTGTACTTACTATTCTTGCCTAGTTTTCCAAAGGTTTTGATTGCTGAGACACCAGCGCTTCGGCCGAGAGCAAATTCAGCTAGCAAAAGGGGGAAACCGATTAGAATAGTGGAAATGAGAAAGACCAGTAAAAAGCCTCCTCCACCGTTAGCAGCAGTCATATAGGGGAATTTCCAAACGGCACCAAGTCCGATGGCTGAACCAGCAGATGCTAGGATAAAGCCCGGTTTAGACCCCCATTGCGATTTTTCAGACATAGTTAAACTCCTAAAATTAGTGTTACAAAAGAAAAAGCTACTGCCCTTGGCAAATAGCCTCATCAGTACTCAAAATGAGCGTTTCTTTTGATTGATAGACTTGACTATCCTATCATGTTTTCTAAGGTCTGTCAAGAAAACCATTTTCATGTTATGATAAAGTAAAAAATTTCGCAAAAACGCTTGACTCTGACCTAAGGGGAGGGGTTATACTATCAGTGTAATACTCTTCGAAAATCTCTTCAAACCACGTCTGCGTCGCCTTACCGTACTCAAGTACAGCCTACGGCTAGCTTCCTAGTTTGCTCTTTGATTTTCATTGAGTATAAGGAGGAAATCATGTACCATATAAAAGAAGCTGCACAGCTTTCGGGTGTCTCTGTCAAGACCCTGCACCACTACGATAAGATAGGACTTTTGGTTCCTTTAAAGTCGGAAAACGGCTATCGAACCTACAGTCAGGAGGATTTGGAACGTCTCCAGGTCATTCTTTACTACAAATATCTAGGCTTTTCTTTAGAAAAAATAGCAGAGCTATTAAAGGAAGAAAGGACAGATTTATTGCCTCATTTGACCAGGCAGTTGGACTATTTGACTCGAGAAAGGGAACATCTGGATACCTTGATTTCAACCTTGCAAAAAACCATTCAAGAACAAAAAGGAGAAAGAGAAATGAGCATTCAAGAGAAATTTGCTGGATTTAACTACCAAGACCATCAAAAATACCACCAAGAGGCGGTAGAGAAATATGGACAAGAAGTCATGGACCAAGCGCTGGAGCGCCAGAAAGGTCACGAAGACGAGGCTACGGCTGCCTTCAACCAAGTTTTTCAAGCCTTAGCACAAAATCTTCAAGCTGGTCTGCCTGTAACAGCAACTGAAAACCAAGAGCAAACAGCCAAGCTCTTGCAAGCCATTCGTACTTATGGATTTGATTGTACTATTGAAGTATTCGGTCATATCGGTAAAGGCTACGTCTATAACCCAGAGTTTAAGGAAAATATTGACAAATTTGGTACTGGAACAGCCCAGTACACATCAGATGTCATTGCCCACTATGTCCAAACTCAAGCAAAATAAAATCGGAGGAGTAATCTTCCGATTTTTTCTATTAAAAGTTCTTTAATCATAATGCAGACTTCCCGCCACCCAGCCGGTGCAGAGGGCAGAAGTGATGTTAAAGCCCCCCGTATGGGCGTTGATGTCCAGTACCTCGCCAGCAAAGTGGAGTCCAGGAACCAGCTTACTTTCCAGAGTTTTGGGATTGATTTCCTTGAGACTGACGCCACCCTTGGTGACAAAGGACTTGGCAAGAGACATTTTTCCAGTTACAGGAATTTTAAGTCCTTTAATGGACTGGACAAGTTGTTCACGTTCCTTTTCAGTCAGTTGTTTGACTTTGTCAGGATAGCCTTGCACAAAAAATTCTGCCAAGCGTTCTGGAAGCAAAGTTTTTAAGGTATTTTTTAGAGATTTTTCCCTATTTTCTTCTAGAAATGCAACCAAGTCATTTTCAGAAAGTTGAGGCAAAACATCCAGTGAGAGAATCTCCCCGCCCTTGACAAAGCTAGACATACGTAGGGCAGCAGGACCTGACAAACCAAAGTGGGTAAAAAGCAAATCGTGAGTGATGACACGCTTGCCATAACTTAGAGTCATATCATCCAGCGAAATTCCCTGCAAGGCCTTATGTGGAAAATCTGTTAATAAAGGACTTTCAGCAGCTTCAAGCTCGGTAATGGTATGCTTAAAATGGCGGGCAATCTCGTGACCAAAACCAGTCGAACCAGTAGAAGGATAGGATTTTCCACCAGTTGTGACAATGAGTTTCTCACAAGTGAAGGTTTGGTCTGCGGACTTAAGGACAAACTGTTCGCCGATTTTTTTAACCGAAACAATTTCGGTTTGAGTAGCAACTTGACCACCTAGTTCAGTGATTTTCTTTTCCAAAGCTTCGATAATAGTCCGAGACTTGTCACTGGCTGGAAAGACGCGTCCGTGGTCTTCGAGCTTAAGTTTAACACCATTTTCTGTAAAAAAGTTGATGATGTCATGATTATCGAACTGGGAGAAAACACTGTAAAGAAAGCGTCCGTTTCCAGGAATTCCAGCTAGTAGGTCGTCCAAGCTACCATTGTTGGTCACATTGCAACGTCCCCCACCAGTCCCAGCTAACTTTTTTCCAAGTTTCCGATTTTTTTCGATGAGGAGGGTTTTCTGTCCATAAAAGCTACTGGAAATCGTAGCCATCATACCAGCAGGTCCTCCACCGATGACAATAGTATCAAAATGTTTCATAGCTCTATTGTACCACAAAAAAAACAAGAGATGATGGTTACCTCTTGTCAAGAATGCAATTAATCAATTTCATAGCCCATCAGCAGACCGCCATCTTCTGCATAGAAACTGCAGAGACCAGATGTTGGGAGAATTTTAATATCCGCCTGTGGGAAGGTTTCACGGATTCGGTCTGAAAGCTGTTGGCAACATTTCTCGTTATTGCGTTGGGCCATGACAATACGGCCACCAGCATATCCTGCTTTCACTAACTCTTCATAGGCTGCTTGAACTGACTTCTTTGCTCCTCTTGCTTTTTGTAGCAATTCGAGAGTTCCAGTTTCACTAGCTTCTCCAACCATACGGATATTTAGAAGGCCAACGACCGTACCGATAAGCTTGCTCAAACGGCCGTTCTTCACCAAGTTATCGACTTTAGCTAGGACAAAGAGCAACTTGGTTTTTTCTTGATAGGCGGTGATAGCTTCAACCACTTCTTCAAAAGACAAGCCCTGGTCAATCAAATCATTCAATTTTTCTACGAGCAAGTCAACTTCCCCACCAGCAGACAAACTATCAATTACATGAATCTTAGTATCAGGATGGTCTTCCAGATAAATATTCTTGGCCAGTTGCGCACTATTGTGGCTGCCAGAAAGAGTACCAGTGATGGTTACTAGGAAAATGTTTTTGGCTCCTTCAAATGCTCGCAAATAATCATCTGGGCTTGGACAAGCTGATTTTGAAGCTTCTGCGGTTGCATACATGGTTTCCATCATATGGTCAATATCAAGACTGGCATCATCAACAAAGACCTGATCAGCTACTTGAATGGTTAAGGGGACACTTACAAAGGTTGTGTTAATAGCTGGTGTTGGCAGTTGACGATAATCACAACCAGAGTCAGCAATAATCTTCCAAGTCATAGAAATTCTCCATCTTTGTCAGTTATACATTGACAAAGGTTCTGTCTTTTTTTACAATTATATCATGAAAACCCTTGAAACAAAAGCCTCATCCGTCTGTTGTGACAAGTAGAAAGAAAATGTTATGTCTGAACGTAGAATCTCTGAAAAGTCTCTTGAAAATCTCAGAAAATCAAACCAAGAATCCAATTTATTAACCAGAGAAGCCATTGAAACAGCCCTCTTGCAACTCTTGGAAAAAAAGGAACTGACCAAGATTAGTATTTCTGAATTGGTCAAACGTGCAGGTGTTTCGCGTGCGGCCTTTTACCGCAATTATGACTCCAAAGAGGAAATTTTAGAAAGCGTCTTTAAACGAACTGTCCATAATATTATGGAACAGTTGCATCATTATGATTTAAAGACAGACCTTTATCTGGTCTGGGTTCACCTTTTCCGAGAGGCCAGAAAGGAAGCCAGAGTGATTCAACTGGCCTTGGATTACCATCTGGAAAAAATCTTTGTCCAAGCCATGCAGGAATTTTTAGAAAAATACCATGGAAAATCAAAAGGTGTCAGCTCTTATCTTCATTCCTTCTGGAGTTCAGCCATCGTCTCAGTCCTTTTAAAATGGATCAAGGATGGCATGAAGGTACCTGCTGAAAAGATAGCGGATTTACGGTTACCATTTTTTAAAAAATAGAGAAAAAGGAGAAGAGATATGACTGAAAAAAGACTGGCCTGGGATGAGTATTTTGCAGCCCAAGCCCTACTAATTGCCAATCGTTCCACTTGTAAACGTGCCAAAGTGGGCGCAATTCTGGTAAAGGATAATAAGGTTATTTCCACTGGTTACAATGGTTCGGTGTCAGGGACTGAGCATTGTATTGACCACGAATGTCTGGTCATCGAAGGCCACTGTGTTCGCACCCTTCACGCTGAGGTCAATGCTATCCTTCAAGGTGCAGAACGTGGTGTTCCAAAAGGTTTTACAGCCTATGTAACCCATTTTCCTTGTCTCAACTGTACCAAACAATTATTGCAGGTCGGTTGCAAGCGCGTGGTTTATATCAACCAGTACCGAATGGATGACTACGCCCAATACCTCTATCAAGAAAAGGGAACAGAATTGACTCATTTACCACTTGAGACAGTACAGGAAGCTCTTAAAGAGGCTGATCTAATGTAAAAATTATCAAAAATAAATGGTTTAGAAAGATTTTTAAACCGTTTTTTGGTATAATAAGAAGAATAAATTGAAAGAAGGAATTCCAAAAATGGGAAAAATTGAAGTTATTAATCACCCGCTGATTCAACACAAATTGTCAATCTTGCGTCGTACAGATACTTCTACAAAAGCTTTTCGTGAGCTAGTAGATGAGATTGCAATGTTGATGGGGTATGAAGTACTTCGTGATCTTCCACTAGAAGATGTGGAAATCGAAACACCAATTACAAAAACAGTTCAAAAACAATTGGCAGGTAAGAAATTGGCCATTGTTCCAATCTTGCGTGCAGGTATCGGGATGGTTGATGGGCTCTTGAGCTTGGTTCCAGCTGCTAAGGTTGGTCACATCGGTATGTACCGTGATGAAGAAACGCTTCAACCAGTTGAATACTTGGTAAAATTGCCTGAAGATATTGACCAACGTCAAATTTTTGTAGTAGATCCAATGTTGGCAACAGGTGGCTCAGCAATCTTGGCTGTTGACTCGCTTAAAAAACGTGGCGCATCAAATATCAAATTTGTCTGCCTTGTATCAGCACCAGAAGGTGTAAAAGCTCTTCAAGAAGCTCATCCAGATGTAGAAATCTTTACAGCAGCCTTGGATGAACGTTTGAACGAACACGGTTATATCGTTCCAGGTCTTGGAGATGCTGGAGACCGCTTGTTCGGTACAAAATAAAATTAAAAAGAGAATGACTTGGAAAAGAAGTTCCAGTCACGAAAGGAGGTTGAATTTTTGTTTCTGTTCTAATGAAAACAGAGCAAAAATCTGACCTTTTTTGACCAAAATATTATAATAGTCTTATCTTCAGTCATTTGACCAACAAAAATAAAACTCAAAAGGAGAAATAAATGATTCCTGTAGTTATTGAACAAACAAGCCGTGGAGAACGTTCCTACGATATTTACTCACGTCTTTTAAAAGACCGCATCATTATGCTGACAGGTCCAGTTGAAGACAATATGGCTAACTCAGTTATTGCCCAATTGCTTTTCTTGGATGCCCAAGATAGTACAAAAGATATTTACCTTTATGTCAACACACCTGGTGGTTCTGTTTCAGCTGGCTTGGCAATCGTTGATACCATGAACTTTATCAAGGCAGATGTCCAAACCATCGTTATGGGAATGGCTGCATCTATGGGGACGGTCATTGCATCAAGTGGAGCAAAAGGCAAGCGTTTCATGCTTCCAAATGCAGAGTATATGATTCACCAACCAATGGGCGGTACAGGTGGAGGTACTCAACAAACCGATATGGCGATTGCTGCAGAACACTTGCTTAAAACTCGTCATACCTTGGAAAAAATATTGGCTGAAAATTCAGGTCAGTCAATCGAAAAAGTCCATGCAGATGCAGAACGCGATAACTGGATGAGTGCCCAAGAAACACTTGAATATGGCTTTATTGATGAAATCATGGCCAACAATTCATTGAACTAATGTTGATAGAAGGCAAACTCGACTGGGTTTGCTTTTTTTGGTATAATAGGGGGAGATTTCTTAGAAAGAGGATTTATCATGTTTGAAAAAGTCAATCGATCTGGCTTGATTATCTATCTTTACTATAATCGTGATGCCAAAAAACTGCAGGATTATGGAGATATTACCTATCATTCCAAGAAGCATCGTTACTTACAACTCTATGTTCCAACTCAAGAAGTGGAGCAATTGGTCGGGCGCTTGAGCAAGGAAAAGTTTATCAAAAAAGTCAGAGTTTGTCATATCCAAGAGCTGGAAACACCCTTTGTGGGTAACCTTTACCGATAGGAAAACGTTATCAGATAAAAATTTAAAGAAAAGTGTTGACAATTTTCTGATAATTCGATATATTCTTAACAGACTATTTAAGAAATAAGGAGACAAAAAAAGATGAAGAAAAAATTTGCCCTATCGTTTGTGGCGCTTGCAAGTGTAGCACTTCTTGCAGCCTGTGGAGAAGTGAAGTCTGGAGCAGTCAACACTGCTGGTAACTCAGTAGAGGAAAAGACAATTAAAATCGGGTTTAACTTTGAAGAATCAGGTTCTTTAGCTGCATACGGAACAGCTGAACAAAAAGGTGCCCAATTGGCTGTTGATGAAATCAATGCCGCAGGTGGTATCGATGGAAAACAAATCGAAGTAGTCGATAAAGATAATAAGTCTGAAACAGCTGAGGCTGCTTCAGTTACAACTAACCTTGTAACCCAATCTAAAGTATCAGCAGTCGTAGGACCTGCGACATCTGGTGCGACTGCAGCTGCGGTAGCGAACGCTACAAAAGCAGGTGTTCCATTGATCTCACCAAGTGCGACTCAAGATGGATTGACTAAAGGTCAAGATTACCTCTTTATTGGAACTTTCCAAGATAGCTTCCAAGGAAAAATTATCTCAAACTATGTTTCTGAAAAATTAAATGCTAAGAAAGTTGTTCTTTACACTGACAATGCCAGTGACTATGCTAAAGGGATTGCCAAATCTTTCCGCGAGTCATACAAGGGTGAAATCGTTGCAGATGAAACTTTCGTAGCAGGTGACACAGACTTTCAAGCAGCCCTTACAAAAATGAAAGGGAAAGACTTTGATGCTATCGTTGTTCCTGGTTACTATAATGAGGCTGGTAAGATTGTAAACCAAGCGCGTGGTATGGGAATTGACAAACCAATCGTTGGTGGTGATGGATTTAACGGTGAAGAGTTTGTACAACAAGCAACTGCTGAAAAAGCATCAAACATCTACTTTATCTCAGGTTTCTCAACTACTGTAGAAGTTTCAGCTAAAGCCAAAGCCTTCCTTGACGCTTACCGCGCTAAGTACAATGAAGAGCCTTCAACATTTGCAGCCTTGGCTTATGACTCAGTTCACCTTGTAGCAAACGCAGCAAAAGGTGCTAAAAACTCAGGTGAAATCAAGGATAATCTTGCTAAAACAAAAGACTTTGAAGGTGTAACTGGTAAAACAAGCTTCGATGCGGACCACAACACAGTTAAAACTGCTTACATGATGACCATGAACAATGGTAAGGTTGAAGCAGCAGAAGTTGTAAAACCATAATAGAAAAATGTTGAAATAGGGAATGAGCCTTTGACTCACTCCCTGTTTCGATGTTTAAGAACCTATCAAAAAGTGAGGGAAAAACCTCGGAATTATATATAGAAAGAGTGAATCTTATGCTCCAACAACTAGTAAATGGTTTGATTCTAGGTAGTGTTTATGCGCTGTTAGCCCTAGGATATACCATGGTTTACGGAATTATCAAGCTCATCAATTTCGCCCACGGTGATATTTATATGATGGGAGCCTTTATTGGTTATTTCTTGATCAATTCTTTCCAAATGAATTTTTTTGTAGCGCTTATTGTAGCCATGCTAGCGACAGCCATCCTTGGTGTCGTGATTGAGTTCCTTGCTTACCGACCTTTGCGTCACTCTACTCGTATTGCTGTTTTGATTACAGCTATTGGGGTTTCTTTCCTACTGGAGTATGGCATGGTCTATCTGGTTGGTGCCAATACTCGTGCCTTTCCTCAAGCGATTCAAACAGTTCGCTATGATTTGGGACCAGTTAGCCTAACAAATGTGCAGTTAATGATCTTGGCCATTTCCTTGATTTTGATGATTTTGTTACAGGTCATTGTCCAAAAGACTAAGATGGGGAAAGCCATGCGTGCTGTATCTGTAGATAGCGATGCGGCACAATTGATGGGGATCAATGTAAACCGTACGATCAGCTTTACCTTCGCTTTGGGTTCAGCTCTTGCGGGTGCGGCTGGTGTTCTGATTGCCCTCTATTATAACTCTCTTGAGCCTTTGATGGGGGTTACTCCAGGTCTTAAGTCTTTCGTTGCCGCGGTACTTGGTGGTATCGGAATCATTCCTGGTGCGGCTCTTGGTGGCTTTGTGATTGGTCTATTAGAAACTTTTGCGACAGCCTTTGGGATGTCAGACTTCCGTGATGCCATTGTTTATGGAATCTTGTTGTTGATCTTGATTGTCCGCCCAGCTGGTATCCTTGGTAAAAATGTGAAAGAGAAGGTGTAAGCGATGAAGGAAAATTTAAAAGTTAATATTCTATGGTTACTCCTTTTATTAGCTGGCTATGGCTTGATTAGTGTACTGGTTTCAGTCGGAGTACTCAACCTATTCTATGTACAGATTTTACAACAAATCGGAATTAATATTATTCTGGCTGTTGGTCTCAACTTAATCGTTGGTTTTTCAGGACAATTTTCACTTGGGCATGCTGGTTTCATGGCGATTGGTGCCTATGCCGCTGCTATTATTGGTTCTAAATCACCAACCTACGGAGCCTTCTTTGGAGCTATGCTTGTAGGGGCTTTGCTTTCAGGAGCAGTTGCCTTGCTTGTCGGAATTCCAACCTTGCGCTTGAAGGGGGACTATCTTGCAGTAGCGACTCTAGGTGTTTCTGAAATTATCCGTATCTTTATCATCAATGGTGGAAGCCTTACAAATGGTGCAGCAGGTATCTTGGGAATTCCAAACTTTACAACTTGGCAAATGGTTTACTTCTTTGTTGTGATTACAACCATTGCAACCTTGAACTTCTTGCGTAGTCCAATTGGTCGTTCAACCCTCTCTGTTCGTGAGGATGAAATCGCTGCTGAGTCAGTTGGGGTTAATACGACTAAAATTAAAATCATCGCTTTTGTCTTTGGTGCCATTACTGCGAGTATTGCAGGGTCACTTCAGGCAGGATTTATCGGTTCAGTTGTACCGAAAGATTACACTTTCATCAACTCAATCAACGTTTTGATTATTGTTGTCTTTGGTGGACTTGGTTCCATTACAGGTGCCATTGTATCGGCTATTGTTCTGGGAATTTTGAATATGCTTCTCCAAGACGTAGCTAGTGTGCGTATGATTATTTACGCTTTGGCCTTGGTCTTGGTAATGATTTTCAGACCAGGTGGACTCCTTGGAACATGGGAATTGAGCCTATCACGTTTCTTTAAAAAATCTAAGAAGGAGGAATAAAACTAATGGCATTACTTGAAGTAAAACAGTTAACCAAACATTTTGGCGGTCTAACAGCTGTTGGAGATGTGACTCTTGAATTGAACGAAGGGGAACTGGTTGGACTAATCGGTCCAAACGGAGCTGGGAAAACCACTCTTTTCAACCTCTTGACGGGTGTTTATGAACCAAGCGAGGGAACAGTAACCCTAGATGGTCACCTTTTGAATGGAAAGTCACCTTATAAGATTGCTTCTTTGGGACTTGGACGTACATTCCAAAATATCCGTCTCTTTAAAGATTTAACCGTTTTGGACAATGTTTTGATTGCCTTTGGTAACCATCACAAACAACATGTTTTTGCTAGTTTTTTGCGCTTACCAGCTTTTTACAAGAGTGAAAAAGAATTAAAGGCTAAAGCCTTGGAATTGCTGAAAATCTTTGATTTAGATGGTGATGCAGAAACTCTAGCTAAAAATCTTGCCTACGGACAACAACGTCGTTTGGAAATTGTTCGTGCCCTCGCTACGGAACCTAAAATTCTCTTTTTGGATGAACCAGCCGCAGGTATGAACCCGCAGGAAACAGCCGAATTGACTGAGTTAATTCGTCGTATCAAAGATGAATTTAAGATTACAATCATGTTGATTGAACACGATATGAATCTGGTCATGGAAGTAACAGAACGTATCTACGTACTTGAATATGGCCGTTTAATTGCTCAAGGAACTCCAGATGAAATTAAGACCAATAAACGCGTTATCGAAGCTTATCTAGGAGGTGAAGCCTAATGTCTATGTTAAAAGTTGATAATCTTTCTGTGCATTATGGTATGATTCAAGCAGTCCGTGATGTAAGCTTTGAAGTGAATGAAGGAGAAGTTGTTTCCCTTATCGGTGCCAATGGTGCAGGTAAGACAACCATTCTCCGTACCTTGTCTGGTTTGGTTAGACCAAGCTCTGGAAAGATTGAATTTTTAGGTCAAGAAATCCAAAAAATGCCAGCTCAAAAAATCGTAGCAGGTGGGCTTTCACAAGTTCCAGAAGGACGCCACGTCTTTCCTGGCTTGACTGTTATGGAAAATCTAGAAATGGGAGCTTTTTTAAAGAAAAATCGTGAAGAAAATCAAGCTAACTTGAAGAAGGTCTTTTCACGCTTCCCACGTCTTGAAGAACGCAAGAACCAAGATGCAGCCACTCTTTCAGGAGGAGAACAACAAATGCTTGCCATGGGACGCGCTCTTATGTCAACACCAAAACTTCTTCTCTTAGATGAACCCTCAATGGGACTTGCCCCAATCTTTATTCAAGAGATCTTTGATATCATTCAAGATATTCAGAAGCAAGGAACAACCGTCCTCTTGATTGAACAAAATGCCAATAAAGCACTTGCAATCTCTGACCGAGGCTATGTATTGGAAACAGGAAAAATCGTCCTATCAGGAACAGGAAAAGAACTCGCTTCATCAGAAGAAGTAAGAAAAGCGTATCTAGGTGGCTAAAACAATCCAGTGGATTGTTTTAGTCGGCAGATGAAGATTGCGAAGCAAACATCGCATAGTCTGGGAGACTAGTTTAGGTTGCAGATGGAGATTACGAAGTAATCATCATCTACATTAAAAGGTTAATTTCTAATAATTGAAAAAATCGAATGAAACGTATCTTACCTTCATTCACAGAGCTCGATTTCAGAGCTCTTTTTGCTAGGTTATTCATACTTTTCTGAATTTTGAAAAAGAAATGTAAGCGTTTGATAGATTTGCAAAAAGATTGTATAATAGGGATAAGAATAGAAAAGGAGAAGTCTCATGGCAGTTAAAGATTTTATGACCCGCAAGGTAGTTTATATTAGTCCAGATACAACAGTATCTCATGCAGCAGATTTGATGAGAGAGCAAGGGTTGCACCGCTTGCCTGTTATCGAAAATGATCAATTGGTTGGTTTGGTAACTGAGGGAACCATTGCCCAAGCTAGCCCATCAAAAGCAACCAGTCTTTCTATCTATGAGATGAATTATCTTCTAAATAAGACAAAAGTAAAAGATGTCATGATTCGCGATGTTGTCACTGTTTCAGGCTATGCGAGTCTAGAAGATGCAACTTATCTGATGTTGAAAAACAAGATTGGTATTCTTCCTGTAGTAGATAACCATCAAGTCTATGGGGTTATTACGGACCGTGACGTTTTCCAAGCCTTTCTTGAAATTGCTGGTTATGGAGAAGAAGGAATTCGTGTGCGCTTTGTTACAGAAGATGAAGTTGGCGTTCTTGGTAAGATTGTTTCTCTAATCGTTGAAGAAAATTTGAATATCTCCCATACAGTCAATATTCCGCGTAAGGATGGTAAGGTCATTATCGAAGTGCAAATCGATGGATCAATTGATTTACCAGCCTTGAAAGAAAAATTTGAAGCAAATGGTATTCAAGTGGAAGAAATCACTCGCACTTCAGCAAAAGTCTTGTAAGAAGGGAAGCCGAAAGGCTTCTTTTTTCATAAAAAAGGGATTATAGCAAAAGATGGAAAGAAATGATAAAATATGCTATAATGAAATGATATAAAAAAGGAGTATTTATGGACATTTCAGTAATCCGTCAAAAAATTGACGCAAATCGTGAAAAATTAGCTTCTTTCAGGGGGTCTCTTTGACCTCGAAGGGCTAGAGGAAGAGATTGCCATCTTGGAAAACAAGATGACAGAACCTGATTTTTGGAATGATAATATTGCGGCCCAAAAAACGTCGCAAGAATTAAATGAATTAAAAAACACCTATAACACCTTCCACAAAATGGAAGAGTTGCAGGATGAAGTCGAAATTTTATTGGACTTTTTAGCTGAAGACGAGTCAGTTCAAGAAGAACTGGTAGAGCAGTTAGCCGAACTTGATAAGATGATGACCAGCTATGAGATGACTCTACTCTTGTCAGAACCTTATGACCACAACAATGCCATCTTGGAAATCCATCCAGGTTCTGGTGGTACTGAGGCTCAGGACTGGGGTGATATGTTGCTTCGTATGTATACTCGTTATGGTAATGCTAAAGGCTTTAAAGTGGAAGTATTGGATTACCAAGCAGGGGATGAAGCTGGTATCAAGTCAGTAACCTTATCATTTGAAGGGCCTAATGCCTATGGTCTTCTCAAGTCAGAAATGGGGGTACACCGTTTGGTGCGAATTTCACCATTTGACTCTGCCAAACGTCGCCATACATCTTTCACATCCGTAGAAGTGATGCCTGAGTTGGACGATACCATTGAAGTGGAAATCCGGGAAGATGACATCAAGATGGATACCTTCCGTTCAGGTGGTGCCGGTGGACAAAATGTCAATAAGGTTTCAACAGGTGTACGTTTAACCCACATTCCAACTGGAATTGTTGTTCAATCAACAGTGGATCGTACCCAGTATGGAAATAGAGATCGTGCCATGAAGATGTTGCAGGCTAAGCTCTATCAAATGGAGCAAGAAAAGAAAGCTGCGGAGGTAGATTCCCTCAAGGGTGAGAAAAAAGAAATCACATGGGGAAGCCAAATCCGTTCTTATGTCTTCACTCCTTATACTATGGTAAAAGATCACCGAACTAGCTTTGAGGTTGCTCAGGTAGATAAGGTTATGGACGGAGACCTAGATGGTTTTATCGATGCCTATCTCAAGTGGCGAATCAGCTAAGATAGAAAGGAACTCACATGTCAATCATTGAAATGAGAGATGTCGTTAAAAAATACGACAACGGAACGACTGCCCTACGCGGTGTTTCGGTCAGCGTTCAACCGGGGGAATTTGCTTACATCGTAGGACCTTCAGGAGCAGGGAAGTCAACCTTTATTCGTTCTCTGTATCGTGAAGTAAAAATCGATAAAGGAAGCCTATCAGTTGCTGGTTTTAATCTGGTTAAGATCAAAAAGAAAGATGTCCCGCTTCTACGTCGTAGTGTTGGGGTTGTCTTCCAGGATTATAAATTGTTACCAAAGAAAACTGTCTATGAAAATATTGCTTACGCTATGGAAGTAATCGGGGAAAATCGCCGTAATATCAAAAAACGTGTGATGGAAGTTTTAGACTTGGTTGGGTTGAAGCACAAGGTTCGTTCTTTCCCAAATGAGCTCTCAGGTGGAGAGCAACAGCGGATTGCGATTGCACGTGCTATTGTAAACAATCCAAAAGTATTGATAGCCGATGAACCAACAGGAAACCTGGACCCTGATAATTCATGGGAAATTATGAATCTCTTGGAACGGATTAACCTACAAGGGACAACTATTTTGATGGCGACTCATAATAGCCAGATTGTAAATACCTTGCGCCACCGTGTCATTGCCATTGAAAATGGCCGTGTTGTTCGTGACGAATCAAAAGGAGAGTATGGATACGATGATTAGTAGATTTTTTCGCCATTTATTTGAAGCCTTAAAAAGTTTGAAACGAAATGGTTGGATGACAGTAGCTGCTGTCAGTTCAGTCATGATTACTTTGACCTTGGTGGCAATATTTGCATCTGTTATTTTTAATACAGCGAAACTAGCTACAGATATTGAAAATAATGTCCGTGTAGTAGTTTATATCCGAAAGGATGTGGAAGATAACAGTCAGACAATTGAAAAAGAAGGTCAAACTGTTACAAATAATGACTACCACAAGGTATATGATTCTTTGAAGAACATGTCTACGGTTAAGAGTGTTACCTTTTCAAGTAAAGAAGAACAATATGAAAAGTTAACCGAGACAATGGGAGATAACTGGAAAATCTTTGAAGGAGATGCCAATCCTCTCTATGATGCCTATATTGTAGAGGCAAATACTCCAAATGATGTAAAAACTATAGCCGAAGATGCTAAAAAAATTGAAGGTGTCTCTGAGGTTCAAGATGGCGGTGCCAATACAGAAAGACTCTTCAAGTTAGCTTCATTTATCCGTGTTTGGGGACTAGGGATTGCTGCCTTGTTAATTTTTGTCGCAGTTTTCTTGATTTCAAATACCATTCGTATTACTATTATTTCCCGCAGTCGCGAAATTCAAATCATGCGCTTGGTCGGAGCTAAAAACAGTTATATTCGTGGACCGTTCTTGTTAGAAGGAGCCTTTATCGGTTTATTGGGAGCTATCGCACCATCTGTTTTGGTCTTTATTGTTTATCAAATGGTTTACCAATCTGTTAACAAATCGTTGGTAGGACAAAATCTATCTATGATTAGTCCAGATTTATTTAGTCCGTTGATGATTGCCCTACTATTTGTGATTGGAATTTTTATTGGTTCACTGGGATCAGGAATATCCATGCGTCGATTCTTGAAAATTTAGGTAAAATAATTACTTTTATGAGGAGGTTGTAAAATCTCCTTTTTTGCTACAAAAATTTTAGAAAAGGGACTTCTAATACTCAATGAAAATCAAAGAGCAAACTAGGTAGCTCGCCACAGGATGCTCAAAATACTGATTTGAGGTTGTAGAAAGTCAGTCACATATATACGGTAAGACGACGCTGACGTGGTTTGAAGAGATTTTCGAAGAGTATAAAGAAGTTGCTCAGAGAAGATTCTTGATGGCTAATTTGAACTTGAAATTTAGCACCTAGAAAATTTTTGAAAAAAGAGGATTTTTTTGAATAAAAGCCTTTACAAAAAAAATTAAAGTGGTATAATTAAATCATAAAAGGTGCAAACGTTTTCGTAAAACGTTTGCCTAAATAAAAATAAAGGAGATTTGAATGATGAAAGATACATTCAAAAATGTCTTGTCTTTCGAATTTTGGCAAAAATTCGGTAAGGCTTTGATGGTGGTTATCGCGGTTATGCCGGCTGCTGGTTTGATGATTTCAATCGGTAAGTCTATCGTGATGATTAACCCTAACTTTGCTCCACTCGTTATTACTGGTGGTGTCCTAGAGCAAATCGGTTGGGGGGTTATCGTTAACCTTCATATCTTGTTTGCCCTCGCTATTGGAGGAAGCTGGGCTAAGGAACGTGCTGGTGGTGCGTTTGCGGCAGGTCTTGCCTTTATCCTAATCAACCGTATCACTGGTACAATCTTTGGTGTATCAGGAGACATGTTGAAGAATCCAGAAGCTATGGTAACAACTCTCTTTGGTGGATCAATCAAAGTTGCTGATTACTTCATTAGTGTTATGGAAGCTCCAGCACTTAACATGGGTGTATTCGTAGGGATTATTTCTGGTTTTATTGGAGCAACTGCTTACAATAAATACTATAACTTCCGTAAGCTTCCTGATGCACTTTCATTCTTTAACGGAAAACGTTTTGTACCATTTGTAGTTATTCTTCGTTCAGTAATTGCTGCAATTCTACTTTCAGCTTTCTGGCCACTTGTGCAAACTGGTATCAATAGCTTTGGTATTTGGATTGCCAACTCACAAGAAACTGCACCAATCCTTGCACCATTCTTGTATGGTACTTTGGAACGTTTGCTCTTGCCATTTGGTCTTCACCATATGTTGACTATCCCAATGAACTACACAGCTCTTGGTGGTACTTATGACATTTTAACTGGTGCAGCTAAAGGTACTCAAGTATTCGGTCAAGACCCACTATGGCTTGCATGGGTAACAGACCTTGTAAACCTCAAAGGTACAGATGCAAGTCACTACCAACAATTGTTAGATACTGTTCACCCAGCTCGTTTTAAAGTTGGACAAATGATCGGTTCATTCGGTATCTTGATGGGTGTGATCGTGGCTATCTACCGTAATGTCGATGCTGACAAGAAACACAAATATAAAGGTATGATGATTGCGACAGCTCTTGCAACATTCTTGACAGGGGTTACTGAACCAATCGAATACATGTTCATGTTCGTTGCAACACCTATGTATCTTGTTTACTCACTTGTTCAAGGTGCTGCCTTCGCTATGGCTGACGTTGTAAACCTACGTATGCACTCATTCGGTTCAATCGAGTTCTTGACTCGTACACCTATTGCAATCAGTGCTGGTATCGGTATGGATATCATTAACTTCGTTTGGGTAACTGTTCTCTTTGCCGTAATCATGTATTTTATCGCAAACTTCATGATTCAAAAATTCAACTACGCAACTTCAGGGCGTAACGGAAACTACGAAACTGCTGAAGGTTCAGAAGAATCTAGTAGCGAAGTGAAAGTTGCAGCAGGCTCTCAAGCTGTAAACATCATCAACCTTCTTGGTGGACGTGCAAATATCGTTGATGTTGACGCATGTATGACTCGTCTTCGTGTAACTGTTAAAGATGCAGATAAAGTAGGAAATGCAGAGCAATGGAAAGCAGAAGGAGCTATGGGTCTTGTCATGAAAGGACAAGGGGTTCAAGCTATCTACGGACCAAAAGCTGACGTATTGAAATCTGATATCCAAGATATCCTTGATTCAGGTGAAATCATTCCTGAAACTCTTCCAAGCCAAATGACTGAAGCACAACAAAACACTGTTCACTTCAAAGGTCTTACTGAGGAAGTTTACTCAGTAGCAGACGGTCAAGTTGTTGCTTTGGAACAAGTAAAAGATCCAGTATTTGCTCAAAAAATGATGGGTGATGGATTTGCAGTAGAACCTGCAAATGGAAACATTGTATCTCCAGTTTCAGGTACTGTATCAAGCATCTTCCCAACAAAACATGCTCTTGGTATTGTGACTGAATCAGGTCTTGAAGTATTGGTTCACATTGGTTTGGACACAGTAAGTCTTGAAGGTAAACCATTTACAGTTCATGTTGCTGAAGGACAAAAAGTTGCAGCAGGAGATCTCCTTGTCACAGCTGACTTGGATGCTATCCGTGCAGCAGGACGTGAAACTTCAACAGTAGTTGTCTTCACAAATGGTGATGCAATTAAATCAGTTAAATTAGAAAAAACAGGTTCTCTTGCAGCTAAAACAGCAGTTGCTAAAGTAGAATTGTAATATACTTGAGGTTGGAAGCTGTATTCCAACCTCTTATTTTGGGAGAAAAGAATGAAATTTTTAACACTCAATACTCATAGTTGGATGGAAAAAGAAGCTGAGGAAAAATTCCAGATTTTGCTTGAGGATATTCTTGAAAAAGACTATGATTTGATTTGTTTCCAAGAAATCAATCAGGAGATCACTTCGCCAGAGGTGGAGGTTAATGACCTTTATCAAGCTTTGCCAGCAGCTGAGCCTATTCACCAAGATCACTATGTTAGACTCTTGGTTGAAAAGTTGTCTGAGCAAGGGAAAAATTACTACTGGACTTGGGCCTATAACCATATCGGTTATGATCGCTACCATGAAGGTGTAGCTATCTTGTCTAAAAAACCTATTGAAGCCAGAGAAATTTTGGTTTCAGATGTGGATGATCCAACAGACTATCATACTCGTCGTGTTGCTTTGGCTGAAACTGTAGTTGATGGTAAGGAGCTTGCAGTTGCAAGTGTCCACCTTTCTTGGTGGGATAAAGGTTTCCAAGAAGAATGGGCACGATTTGAGAATGTCTTGAAAGAATTGAACAAGCCACTTTTACTAGCTGGAGATTTCAACAACCCAGCTGGACAGGAAGGCTACCAAGCTATTTTGGCTAGTCCATTAGGCTTACAAGACGCTTTTGAAGTTGCTCAAGAGAAAAGCGGTAGCTATACCGTTCCACCAGAAATTGATGGCTGGAAAGGGAACACTGAACCCCTTCGAATCGATTATGTCTTTACTACCAAAGAGTTAGCGGTGGAAAATTTACATGTCGTATTTGATGGTAACAAGAGTCCACAAGTCAGTGATCACTATGGCTTGAGTGCTATTTTAAACTGGAAATAATAACTGATACTCTTCGAAAATCAAATTCAAACCACGTCAACGTCGCCTTGCCGTACTCAAGTACAGCCTGCGGCTAGTTTCCTAGTTTGATCTTTGATTTTCATTGAGTATGAAAAGAGGTTGGAACCATGAAATTCTAGCCTTTTTATTATTAGAGAAGCTACTGGAAATAGCCTAAATAAGTGAGACTACTGTAATGGAATAAAATATGGTATAATTGATAAGATAGATAGAATAGAGGATATTATGTCATTTACGAAATTTCAATTTAAAAACTATATTAGAGAGGCCTTGGAGGAGTTAAAATTTACAGCTCCAACAGAGGTGCAAGACAAATTGATTCCTATTGTTTTGGCAGGTAGAGATTTGGTTGGAGAATCAAAAACAGGTTCAGGTAAGACTCACACTTTCTTGTTACCGATTTTCCAGCAATTAGATGAAGCTAGCGATAGTGTACAGGCAGTGATTACTGCACCGAGTCGTGAGTTGGCTACTCAAATTTACCAAGCAGCCCGTCAGATTGCTGCCCACTCAGACGTGGAAGTTCGTGTGGTTAATTATGTGGGTGGTACGGATAAGGCTCGTCAGATTGAGAAATTGGCAAGCAATCAGCCTCATATTGTTATTGGAACACCAGGCCGTATTTACGACTTGGTTAAATCCGGTGATTTGGCTATTCACAAGGCCAAGACCTTTGTTGTTGATGAAGCAGACATGACCTTGGATATGGGATTCTTGGAAACTGTTGATAAGATTGCTGGCAGTCTTTCAAAAGACTTGCAATTCATGGTCTTCTCAGCGACTATTCCGCAAAAACTGCAACCATTCTTGAAAAAATACTTATCAAATCCAGTTATGGAGAAAATCAAGACCAAAACGATCATTTCTGATACCATTGATAATTGGTTGATTTCTACTAAGGGACGTGATAAGAATGCTCAAATTTACCAGTTGACTCAGTTGATGCAACCGTATTTGGCAATGATTTTTGTTAACACTAAAACGCGTGCTGATGAATTGCATTCTTACCTGACTGCTCAAGGCTTGAAGGTGGCAAAAATTCATGGGGATATTGCCCCTCGTGAGCGCAAGCGTATCATGAATCAGGTGAAAAATCTGGATTTTGAGTACATTGTCGCAACAGACTTGGCAGCGCGTGGGATTGACATTGAAGGTGTCAGCCATGTCATCAATGATGCCATTCCGCAAGATTTGTCCTTCTTTGTTCATCGAGTTGGTCGTACTGGAAGAAATGGCCTACCAGGCACAGCCATTACCCTTTATCAGCCAAGTGATGACTCGGATATCCGTGAGTTGGAGAAATTGGGAATCAAGTTTACTCCTAAGATGGTCAAAGATGGAGAATTCCAAGATACCTATGACCGTGATCGTCGTGCTAATCGTGAGAAGAAGCAAGATAAGCTTGATATTGAAATGATTGGTCTGGTCAAAAAGAAAAAGAAAAAAGTCAAACCGGGTTATAAGAAGAAAATTCAATGGGCGGTTGATGAAAAGCGCCGCAAAACCAAGCGTGCTGAAAATCGCGCTCGCGGTCGTGCAGAGCGTAAAGCGAAACGCCAAACATTTTAATAGAAATTGTTGGAGTACTGAACTCCAACTTTTTGCTTTATGAGAACGAACTATCTAAACCGAAATATCACATTAAAGACTGCAAATTGCGCTAAAAAATGGTATAATGATAAAGTTATATAGTCCCGATAAGATGGTAGGCATTTATCACTAAGAGTTTTCCTACCAGTACTTTGTAACTCTATAACACTATTTTTAAGGGGGGACATTTTTATGTCAGAACGTAAATTATTCACGTCTGAATCTGTATCTGAGGGGCATCCAGATAAGATTGCAGACCAAATTTCAGATGCGATTTTGGATGCTATTTTAGCAGAGGATCCAGAGGCGCACGTTGCTGCTGAGACAGCTGTCTATACTGGTTCCGTCCACGTTTTTGGTGAAATTTCTACAAATGCCTATGTGGATATTAACCGTGTGGTTCGTGATACCATTGCAGAGATTGGTTATACCAATACAGAATATGGTTTTTCTGCTGAGACAGTGGGAGTTCATCCGTCACTTGTTGAGCAGTCACCAGATATTGCCCAAGGTGTTAACGAAGCCTTGGAGGTTCGTGGAAATGCAGACCAAGATCCACTTGATTTGATCGGTGCTGGAGACCAAGGGCTCATGTTTGGCTTTGCAGTGGATGAGACAGAAGAGCTCATGCCATTGCCAATCTCACTCAGTCATAAATTGGTTCGTCGTCTGGCAGAACTTCGTAAATCTGGAGAAATTAGCTATCTCCGTCCAGATGCAAAATCACAAGTTACAGTTGAGTACGATGAAAATGACCGTCCGGTACGTGTAGATACAGTCGTTATTTCTACTCAGCATGATCCAGAGGCTACTAATGAACAAATCCATCAAGATGTGATTGACAAGGTCATCAAAGAAGTTATTCCATCTTCTTATCTCGATGATAAGACAAAATTCTTTATCAATCCGACAGGTCGTTTTGTAGTCGGTGGTCCTCAAGGGGACTCAGGTTTGACTGGTCGTAAGATTATTGTAGATACTTATGGTGGCTACTCTCGTCATGGTGGTGGTGCCTTCTCTGGTAAGGATGCGACTAAGGTGGACCGTTCTGCCTCATATGCAGCTCGCTATATTGCCAAGAACTTCGTTGCAGCCGGTCTTGCTAAGAAGGCAGAAGTTCAATTGGCCTACGCTATCGGTGTTGCCCAACCTGTTTCTGTTCGTATCGATACTTTCGGTACAGGAACAGTAGCTGAAAGCAAGCTTGAAAAAGCAGCCCGTCAAATCTTTGACCTTCGCCCTGCAGGAATTATCCAAATGCTGGACCTCAAGCGTCCAATTTACCGTCAAACAGCAGCTTATGGACACATGGGACGTACAGATATTGACCTTCCATGGGAACGTTTGGACAAGGTAGACGCTTTAAAAGAAGCAGTCAAATAAAATCTTAAGAGGGGGACTTCCTCTCTTTTTTATAGTTTTTAACTATACTGGGATACTGTTCTGAAAATCCATTTTGCGAAAGTAGAGATTTACATGTATTTCTTTAAAAATGCCAAAGGTTGAGATTTCTCCTCGTAATAGATAATCATGGAGATATTTCAATCCAAAGTTTTATTCGTTATCACTTGACTATTGCAAGGTTTTCTAGAGCAACAGAGTCATGGAATGGACTCATGGTTGAGATTTCTCCTTGTTGCTTGGATTTCATTCAAAAGTCTGTGACCCAAGTCTTGTTCAAACTTCCAATACACTAGCTGTTTCCATAACATGACTTCTGCACTAGACTTTCTTTTCCGAATAAATAGATAGAACCACAGAATCTAGTAAACCTAGAATTAAAATTATGGTATAATATTAGCAATAAAAAGAATCTGGAGGATTAGAATCATGGTATCAACGAAAACACAAATTGCTGGTTTTGAGTTTGACAATTGCTTGATGAATGCAGCAGGTGTGGCTTGTATGACGATAGAGGAGTTAGAAGAGGTCAAAAACTCAGCGGCAGGAACCTTTGTTACTAAGACAGCAACCTTGGACTTTCGTCAGGGAAATCCTGAGCCACGCTATCAAGATGTCCCACTTGGTTCTATCAATTCTATGGGCTTGCCAAATAAGGGCTTAGACTACTATTTGGATTATCTTTTGGATTTACAGGAAAAAGAGCCAAACCGAACTTTCTTCTTATCTCTAGTCGGTATGTCTCCAGAGGAAACCCATACTATCTTGAAAAAAGTCCAAGAGAGTGATTTTCGTGGTCTGACTGAGCTAAACCTCTCCTGTCCAAATGTTCCAGAAAAACCTCAGATTGCCTATGATTTTGAGACAACAGACCGGATTTTGACAGAAGTATTTGCCTACTTCACCAAACCTCTTGGAATTAAATTGCCACCATATTTTGATATTGTTCACTTTGACCAAGCGGCAGCTATTTTCAACAAATATCCGCTCAAGTTTGTCAACTGCGTTAACTCTATCGGAAACGGCCTCTATATAGAAGACGAATCTGTCGTTATTCGGCCTAAGAATGGTTTTGGTGGAATTGGTGGAGAATACATCAAACCAACTGCTTTAGCTAATGTTCACGCCTTTTATCAACGCTTAAATCCCCAGATCCAAATCATTGGAACAGGTGGCGTGTTGACTGGTCGTGATGCCTTTGAACATATTCTCTGTGGAGCGAGTATGGTGCAGGTGGGAACCACCCTTCACAAAGAAGGCGTCGGTGCCTTTGACCGCATTACCAATGAACTAAAAGCAATCATGGCGGAAAAAGTATACGAGAGCTTAGAAGATTTCCGTGGGAAATTGCGCTATATTGACTAAATTAAATCGAAAAATCAGAAGAAAGGAGAGAAGATGCTAGCCATTGAAGAGAGTCAGAAGTTGACTTTATCAAATTTACCTAGCCTGAGCCTTTTTACAGGGACAGATCAGGGTCAGTTTGAAGTGATGAAGAGTCAAGTATTGAAACAGATTGGCTATGATTCTGCTGATCTCAACTTTGCCTACTTTGATATGAAAGAAGTGGTCTACAAGGATGTGGAACTGGAGTTAGTCAGCCTTCCTTTCTTTGCGGATGAGAAAATCGTGATATTAGACCATTTTGTAGATATCACAACAGCCAAGAAACGCTTTTTAACAGATGATGAACTCAAGTCGTTTGAGGAATACCTTGATAACCCTTCACCAACAACCAAGTTGTTGATCTTTGCGGAAGGAAAGCTGGATAGCAAAAGACGGCTGGTAAAATTACTTAAGCGTGATGCCAAGGTCTTTGATGCAGTAGAAGCCAAAGAACAAGAATTACGCCAGTATTTCCAAAAGTGGAGCCAGAAAGAAGGTCTGCAGTTTACCAATAATTCTTTTGAAAATCTTCTCGTCAAGTCGGGTTTTCAATTTAGCGAAATCCAGAAAAATCTCCTCTTTTTACAGTCCTATAAGGAAGACTCTGTTATCGAGGAAGAGGATATTGTTAACGCAATTCCCAAGACCTTACAGGACAATATTTTTGATTTAACTCAGTTTATTCTGACTAAAAAGATGGATCAGGCGCGCGATTTGGTTAGAGATTTGACCTTGCAAGGTGAAGATGAAATCAAACTGATTGCAGTCATGCTAGGACAATTTCGGACTTTTACTCAGGTGAAGATTTTGGCGGAGTCTGGGCAAACAGAATCTCAGACTGCAAGTAGTCTAGGAAGTTTTCTCGGACGCAATCCTAATCCCTATCAAATCAAGTTTGCGCTGAGAGATTCAAGAGGACTTTCTTTGAGCTTTTTGAAGCAAGTAATTTCCTACTTGATTGAGACAGACTATCAGATTAAGACAGGACTCTATGAAAAAGGTTTCCTTTTTGAAAAGGCACTCTTACAGATTGCTAGTCAGGTCAATTGACATTTGTTGAAACTACAACCCGCGTCAGGATTATCTTGTCGTGGGTTTCTTACTGATTTGCTTATTTTATACTCAATGAAAATCAAAGAGCAAACTAGGAAACTAGCCGCAGGTTGCTCAAAGCACTGCTTTGAGGTTGCAGATAGAACTGACGAAGTCAGCTCAAAACACTGTTTTGAGGTTGCAGATAGAACTGACGAAGTCAGCTCAAAACACCGTTTTGAGGTTGCAGATAGAACTGACGAAGTCAGCTCAAAACACCGTTTTGAGGTTGCAGATAGAACTGACGAAGTCAGTAACATATACCTACGGCAAGGCGACGTTGACGCGGTTTGAAGAGATTTTCGAAGAGTATTATTCGAAAGTATCTCAGTGATTTCCTCATCTATAAGCAAAAAACTTGAAAAAAGTGAATGTTTGCGTTATCATTTTCATATAGAAAGAAAAAGAGGTATTACAGATGGCTATTATCTTACCAGAACTTCCATATGCATACGACGCTTTGGAACCATACATCGATGCGGAAACAATGCATTTGCACCATGACAAACACCATCAAACTTATGTCAACAATGCCAATGCAGCTTTAGAAAAACACCCTGAAATCGGTGAAGACCTTGAAGCCTTGCTTGCTGATGTAGAATCTATCCCAGCTGATATCCGTCAAGCACTTATCAACAATGGTGGCGGACACTTGAACCACGCTCTTTTCTGGGAATTGATGACTCTCGAGAAAACAGCTCCTTCAGCAGAACTGGCAGCAGCAATCGATGCAACATTTGGTTCATTTGAAGAATTCCAAGCAGCCTTCACTGCAGCAGCAACAACTCGTTTTGGTTCAGGTTGGGCATGGTTGGTTGTCAACAAAGAAGGGAAACTTGAAGTGACTTCAACAGCAAACCAAGACACACCAATCTCAGAAGGTAAAAAACCAATCTTGGGCTTGGACGTTTGGGAACATGCTTACTACGTGAAATACCGCAACGTGCGTCCTGACTACATCAAAGCTTTCTTTTCAGTAATCAACTGGAATAAAGTAGATGAATTGTACGCAGCTGCTAAATAATGATAGTTGGAGGGAAGAATTGTTCTGCTCTTTTTTAGGATATAAGATTCTGGTCTGACAAAATCGTCAGACTTTTTTCATTTTTATGAGAAACGTGCTAACTGCTAGAAATTATGGTAGAATAAAGTATTAAGTAATCGTGAAAAAAGGATATCTATGCGAAAAGAAATTGCACCTGAATTATACAACTATAACAAGTTTCCTGGCCCTGAGTTTCATTTACACGGGGACAAGGTTGAAACGGAAGGGATCGCTTTTTCCTTGGTGGAAAATATCAAGGATGCCTTTGATGTGACGGCTTTTAATCAGCGTTTTTCAGAAGTCTTAACCAAGTTTGATTATATCGTGGGAGACTGGAGCAACGAACAGCTTCGTCTACGAGGTTTTTATAAGGATGATCGAACAGAAGAAAAACTTGAAAAAATCAGTCGTTTACAAGACTACCTTTTAGAGTATTGTAGTTATGGTTGTGCCTATTTTGTCTTAGAAAATGAAGCCCCTAAGCGCGCATCATTTGACAAGAAAATTCGTAAGAAGGAAGAAGAACCTCCTTCTAAAAAAGGAAAGAAGCCGACTCAAACCAAACGAAAACCGAATGCAGATAAGAAAAATAGACGTCGTCAGAAAGACCAGCATTCTCAGAAAGAGAACAAGGGACAACGTCATTTTGTCATTCGTCAGAAGTGAGTAGAGAATAAGGAGTAGAAATGAAACCGTTAATTTATAGTTTAACACGTCAAACCATGCAGGAATGGGTATTGGAGCAGGGAGAAAAGAAATTCCGTGCAGATCAAATCTGGGAATGGCTCTATTGAAGAAATGACCAACCTTTTCAAGGATTTGATTGCTAAGCTTAATGACCAGTTTGTGGTCAATCCCTTGAAACAAGGTATTGTGCAAGAGTCTGCTGATGGGACAGTTAAATATCTTTTTGAATTGCCAGATGGAATGCTGATTGAGACAGTACTCATACGTCAACACTACGTTTTATCTGTCTGTGTGACCACTCAGGTCGGCTGTAATATCGGTTGTACCTTCTGTGCCTCTGGTTTGATTAAGAAGCAACGTGACCTCAATAACGGTGAAATCGTAGCGCAAATCATGCTGGTTCAGAAATACTTTGATGAGCGTGGTTAGGATGAACGTGTCAGCCATATCGTTGTCATGGGAATCAGTGAGCCCTTTGATAATTACAACAATGTTTTGAATTTCGTTTGTACTATCAATGATGATAAAGGAATGGCTATCGGTGCTCGTCACATCACGGTTTCAACCTCAGGTTTGGCCCATAAAATTCGTGACTTTGCTGATGAAGGGGGTCAGGTCAATCTTGCCGTGTCTCTTCACGCACCCAACAATGA
Organism: Streptococcus sp. 1343; assembly: GCF_013277355.1. Lineage (NCBI taxonomy): Bacteria > Bacillati > Bacillota > Bacilli > Lactobacillales > Streptococcaceae > Streptococcus > Streptococcus sp. 1343. The sequence continues at coordinate 45,044 of NZ_VMMT01000027.1, read as the reverse complement.
ACTGCGCTCAAGTACCATGAAGATTAACCGTGCCTTTCCGATTGAAAAGCTCTTTGCAGCTATTGAGTACTACATTGAGACAACTAATCGTCGTGTGACCTTTGAGTATATCATGCTTAATGAAGTAAACGAAGGTGTAGAACAAGCTTTGGAATTAGCTGAATTGCTCAAGAACATCAAGAAATTGTCTTATGTAAACTTGATTTCTTATAACCCAGTTAGTGAGCATGACCAATATAGCCGTAGTCCCAAAGAGCGCGTGTTGGCTTTCTATGATACGCTTAAGAGAAAAGGGGTCAACTGTGTGGTTCGTCAAGAGCATGGTACAGATAGTGACGCAGCTTGTGGACAATTGCGCTCTAACACAATGAAACGTGACCGCCAGAAGGCAGTCGCAGCGGTAAATCCTTAATGATGAAGAAGACTTATAATCATATTTTGGTCTGGGGAGTCATTTTCTATAGCATTTGCATTGTCTATTTTTGCTTTACTCCTCAAGAACAATCTCCCGTGGGGGTAGAAACTCCAGGTATTCAGCATCTTGGAAGCCTGGTTTTTCTTTTGACTCCTTTAAACTCCCTCTGGAATCTGGGTGAGGTGAGTGATATGGGACAATTATGCTGGATTTTTTTACAAAATATCCTTAATATGTTCTTACTTTTTCCTCTGATGTTCCAACTCCTTTATCTCCTTCCAAACTTGCGGAAAATAAAAAAGGTCCTTCTTTTTAGTTTTCTTGTGAGTCTTGGAATCGAGTGTACGCAATTAATCTTGGACTTTTTCTTTGATTTCAATCGCGTCTTTGAGATTGATGATTTGTGGACCAACACTTTGGGTGGCTATCTGGCTTGGCTCCTTTATAAACGATTACATAAAAACAAGATAAGGAATTAAAATGAGTATTTTAGAAGTTAAAAATCTGAGTCACGGTTTTGGTGACCGTGCAATTTTTGAAGATGTGTCCTTCCGTCTCCTCAAGGGAGAACATATCGGCCTGGTCGGTGCCAATGGTGAAGGAAAATCAACCTTTATGAGTATCGTGACTGGTAAAATGCTGCCAGATGAAGGAAAGGTTGAGTGGTCCAAATATGTGACGGCTGGTTACTTGGATCAACACTCTGTCCTTGCTGAAGGGCAGTCGGTACGTGATGTTCTACGTACAGCTTTTGATGAGCTGTTTAAAGCAGAAGCTCGTATCAATGACCTCTATATGGAAATGGCTGAAGATGGAGCGGATGTTGATGCTCTCATGGAAGAAGTGGGAGAACTTCAAGACCGTCTGGAGAGTCGTGATTTCTATACCTTGGATGCTAAGATTGACGAAGTAGCGCGTGCTCTTGGTATTATGGACTTTGGCATGGATACGGATGTAACTTCTTTGTCAGGTGGGCAAAGAACCAAGGTGCTTTTGGCAAAACTTCTCCTTGAAAAGCCTGATATTTTGCTGTTGGACGAGCCGACCAACTACTTGGATGCTGAGCATATTGATTGGCTCAAGCGCTATCTCCAAAACTATGAGAATGCCTTTGTTCTCATTTCGCACGATATTCCATTCCTGAACGATGTGATTAATATTGTCTACCATGTGGAGAATCAACAGCTGACGCGTTACTCTGGTGACTACTACCAGTTCCAAGAAGTCTATGCTATGAAGAAATCTCAGCTAGAGGCAGCCTACGAACGTCAGCAGAAAGAGATTGCGGACCTCAAGGACTTCGTGGCTCGAAACAAAGCACGTGTTGCAACACGAAATATGGCTATGTCTCGTCAGAAGAAATTGGATAAGATGGATATTATCGAACTCCAAAGTGAGAAACCAAAACCATCCTTTGATTTCAAACCAGCTCGTACACCAGGGCGCTTTATCTTCCAAGCCAAGAACTTGCAAATTGGTTACGACCGACCTCTTACTAATCCTTTAAATCTTACCTTTGAACGCAATCAAAAGGTTGCGATTATCGGGGCAAATGGTATTGGGAAAACAACTCTATTGAAGTCTCTCTTAGGTATTATTCCACCAATCTCTGGGGAAGTGGAACGCGGTGACTACCTAGAACTTGGCTACTTTGAGCAGGAAGTAGAAGGTGGCAATCGTCAAACACCACTTGAAGCTGTCTGGAATGCCTTTCCAGCTCTCAACCAAGCAGAAGTTCGTGCAGCCCTTGCCCGTTGTGGTTTGACAACCAAACATATTGAAAGTCAGATTCAAGTATTATCAGGGGGAGAGCAAGCCAAGGTTCGTTTCTGTCTCTTGATGAATCGTGAAAACAATGTTTTAGTGCTGGACGAGCCGACCAACCACTTGGATGTGGATGCCAAGGATGAACTCAAACGTGCTCTCAAAGAATATAAGGGATCTATCCTTATGGTCTGCCACGAGCCAGACTTCTATGAAGGCTGGATGGACCAAATCTGGGATTTTAATAATCTAACTTAAAAATGAGGATAAAAGAAATACAGTACCGAATGTGGATACTGTATTTTTTGGTTTTTAAGATTTAAAATCGTAGTCTTTCACCACTTCGATGCTGTCGATTGTGATAGCAGTAGTTGGCTTGTCTTTTTCATCTTTTTCGGCTTTGGCAATCTTATCTACAACATCCATACCGTCAATCACTTGTCCAAAGACTGGGTGTTTGCCATCAAGGCTAGGGTTTCCCCCTTCTTTATAGGCTTCGATGATTTTCTTTGGATACTTGCTTGTAGGGAGTTTAGCAGAGGTATCTGTAGAGTTTTGGTTGATGAAGAACTGGCTTCCATTGGTGTTTGGTTGACCAGTATTAGCCATAGCAAGAGCACCACGGATGTTATAGAGATAAGGAGTAATCTCGTTTTTGAAACCAGTTCCCTTGTCTTTAGTCTTATCCTTGTCATGCCAGATGGACTGACCACCTGTACCGTCCCCTTTTGGATCTCCAGTTTGGACCATGAAGCCATCGATGACACGGTGGAAGGTAATGCCGTTATAGTAGCCTTCTTTGGCATGAGTGAGGAAGTTTTCAACCGCTAGAGGAGCGAGTTTAGGGAAGAGCTTAATGCGGATATCACCTTGGCTTGTGTGGAGAATCACTTCGGCTTCATCTTCAGCAACTTCCTTAGAAAGTTGCGGGAAATTGGCATTCTCGTTTGTTAAAGCATCGTTTAACTCCTTGGCAGATTGGGCAGCTGCTTTGGAGCTTTCCTCAGCGGCCAAGCTAGAATCTACATAGTCATCACCACGTAGACTGCGTTGGATGCTGCTACACCCAGCTAGGGCTACAGTGGACAGTAAAAGAAGGGTTGCTAGTTTTTTCATTCTGATCCTCTCAAAAATTCATTTCTACCATTGTACCCTAAAAGGAAGTGGATTTCAAATGTTAGTGACAAGACAGTTTAAGAGGAAGCCAACCAAAAATCACTTGATTAGAGATTCTTCTTTGGATGACGGTCGACAATGTCCTGGTACTGTTCCAGTATTTCCTCTCCCTTTGGAGTCAATTTGTAGCCACGAATCGAAAAGTGACAAGCTAATTCTTCTTCTGAAAAATGCTCATGAAGGGCTTGGTCCAAATTTGTAGCCTTCATTTTTAGAAAGTCCAGTAACTCCCTTCTTCTTTAGGATATTCTTTTTTTATGGTAGCGTATTAGATGGTCAAGTGAGTAAAAAGCAGTTTCAATGGACAGCATAACCTTTTTCTACCAGAGTTTTGAGATGCTTAGGAGCATCAATACCATAAGTGTACTCGAAGTATTTAGGAAACCAGATCTTAAGAAAGCTCGTAAAGCATCACAATTAGTAAAGGTTAATTCGAAAGAATTACTATATTTTAAAAGAGCATATTTTCAAAGGATTTTTTCTTTTGGCTTCAATTCCTAATTAATCAATGAACTTAATAGTAGGTCTCGAAAAGAATTATGTTTCCTCTTTCTGTCTGAGTTCAAAGAGGTCTTCTACTTTTAGATTAAAAACTTGAGCAATTTTAAGAGCCATTTCCAGCGAAGGATTGTAACGGTTATTTTCCAAGTGCAGAATTGTCTCGCGTCGAATGCCGATGCGGTCGGCTAACTCCTGCTGGGTCATGCCTGTGGACTCACGAACAGATTTGAGATTAGTAATAATATTGCTTTCTTTGGCCATGCTTATCCTCTACGTTCCAAGATAAAATAGACAACCGCAAAAATGCAAATCAAGGCAGCTATGCTAATAAATATCTGACCCATGTAAAGAGTGAGAACCCCCATATACCCAATGATAACTGATAGGATCATCAGTGCGCCTAGTATAAAAACAAACATCAAGCTAGCTGCCTTTGCTAAATTAGCATAAAAGCGTTCGTCCGGAGTTTCCTTGACATTTTTTAAAGAGAAAAAAACAAATATAATCACTTCAATAACGAGACCAATTCCCAAAATCCATTCTTTAATACCAGAACTTACGCTTGGGGTCGCAACCCAAATCCCTACTGTATAAAAAATGCTTGCTGCAGACACAAGTATCGTGTAAAGCTTAGCAGACAAGTTAAAAATAATCTTTCCCTTACCTTTCTGACTCTTATGTAGCCAGCTACAAATAGCTACAATTTGACCTGACACTGAAATACCAGTAATAACTAACTTGGGTCCCCAACTAAGATTAGAACCAAATAAAACAATAAAATCAATAAAGAGAGCTACGGCAATCATTGCAATGAGGCCACGCATTTTTTGACTTTTTTTCATGATAGACTCCTTTTTTATGTTATAAATATATAACACTTAAATTTCATGTTATAAATATATCACATTTAAATTTAGAAAGCAAGAATTTATGTGTCAAGGTGGCAATTATTTGAAAAAATTTTTTAATAAAAGCCCTTGATAGTCAAATAACTAAAGAATTCTTTGAAGTAATGCATCGGATTTGGTTTGGATAGTTTCGTTAATAATATTTGATGATAAAGAATTTTTGAAAAATCTAGATACTGTATGAATCTCTACTTTTTTTCTTAGAATGTATAAAGTCTGTCAGAATAAGCTTTGTAGGTGTAGAAGTTAATTTTTACAGAGGTTAAGTAAGGATTTCAGTACACGTCAATAGATGTCAAAATACTGATTTTAAGCGATTTTTGATTTTTGGAAACTCATTATATCGCACTACAAATCAATAAAAACTCTACCTTTTTTAGATAAATATATCATCTGGATATTGAAGTTAAGCCCTGCTATCATTTCGATGGCAGGGCTTTTTAATATTTGGTACACTAACTTCTTATCTATATTTTGGTGGATTTTAAGTTGACATCTACAAAGTTTAATGTTAGAATACATTCAAAAATATATTTGAATGAGGTGTTTTATGATTCAAAATGTTGTTACTTCAATAATCCTGTATTCTGGGACAGCCGTAGACTTACTTATTATCCTAATGTTATTTTTTGCCAAAAGAAAAAGCAGAAAAGACATCATTAACATCTATTTAGGACAATTTCTAGGCTCTGTTAGTCTAATATTGCTAAGTTTGCTTTTTGCATTTGTCTTAAATTATATTCCTAGTAAAGAGATTTTAGGTTTACTCGGTTTGATTCCAATTTTCCTAGGCCTCAAAGTTTTGCTTTTAGGAGATTCTGATGGAGAAGCTATTGCAAAAGATGGTTTGCGAAAAGACAATAAAAACCTGATTTTTCTAGTCGCTATGATTACTTTTGCAAGTTGTGGCGCTGACAATATTGGTGTCTTTGTCCCATATTTTACCACCTTAAATTTAGCGAATTTGATAGTGACTTTACTTACTTTTCTAGTCATGATTTATTTCTTGGTTTTTTCTGCCCAAAAATTGGCACAAGTCCCTTCTGTTGGAGAAACTTTGGAAAAATATAGCAGATGGTTTATTGCCGTTGTCTATTTAGGATTGGGGATGTATATTCTGATTGAAAACAACAGCTTTGACATGCTAAGGACTGTGTTCGGCTAGGAGAAAAAAATATGAAAAAAGATAGTATTTGCCAAGTGAATATTATAAATCAACAAAATGTTACAACCGCGACGAACTACCTTGAAAAGGAAAAAGTCCAAAAATCACTTCGTATTTTATCAAAGTTTACCGATAATAAACAGATAAATATCATCTTTTATCTCCTTGCTGTTGAAGAACTCTGTGTCTGTGATATAGCCTGTTTACTAAATCTCAGTATGGCATCTGCCTCCCACCATCTTCGTAAACTAGCCAATCAAAACATCTTGGACACTAGAAGAGATGGGAAAATTATATATTATTTTATAAAAGATGAGGAAATCAGAGATTTTTTTAATCAACTAGGATAACAACTATTTTTACTACTTTTCCATGATTATAGGGGGATTGTATATGAAATTTTTTGAAGAAAATTATTCACATGAACTACCTACTCGTATCAAAAATTTAAGAAAAAAACACAATATTACACAAAGCGAACTAAGCAATGCAGGTCAAGTTAGTCAAGTTGAAAAGGAAAAGCAACAAGTTACCACTTCAATATTGCTTTATTTGAATACTCAAACCGACTTAGACTATAAAGAAATTATTTTTGGAGATATTGCCAAGCTTGTTGAAAATATGTTTTACCACTGCTTCGGCTCTATTTTATTTAGAGATTTGGAAACTGTAAATAAAAGAATGAATTCTTTGTCGGATGATGACTTAATTTCTATACAATCTAGCTGTCTTAGACTTTCCAAGACATTCGCAAATTTCAATATTCAAAGAAAAAAATTTTTGATTTCTGATGAAACTGAAAAAATTATCCATAATGGCAAAAAGGTCATTAAAAAATCAAAAAAGATAAATCAATTTCAACAACAATGGACACATACGCCGAGTTAGCACCGCAAAGAAAGTTAGAATCTGTTAATCTTTATATCGATAAGATTGCTGAACTAACGCAATAACTACTCTACTATTTACTCTACCTTTTATTATGTAGCATTCTAAAAACATTGATGTACCAACGTTTCTAACAGCTAAAATAGAAATTATTTAATCTTTTACAGACCTAAACTATTCCCCTATTTAGAATCTATTAATTCATATTTTATAAATTAATTAGTAGATATCTTTTTTAAAATCCTTGATATTTCGCTGTTTTTAGTCTAATTGAAATCTATACTTTCCAAACCAGATCTTAAGAAAGCTCGTAAAGCTAGCCAGTTCTCTAAAGGTTAAGAACTAGCTACAATACAGTATTTACAACACTTTATACTCAATGAAAATCAAAGAGCAAACTAGGAAGCTAGCCGCANNTGTAGATAAGACTGACGAAGTAAGTAACCATACCTACGGCAAGACGACGTTGACGTGGTTTGAAGAGATTTTCAAAGAGTATTATGGTTCACACCATGGGGTGTTTTTTGATGATTTTAAGCAAAATTCATACCATTTAATTGAAAGTTATTTAAATTAGATGAAAATTTGTTTTCTGAAAAAGTGGGAAAACATTGATTTTAAGCGAATTTTGAATCATATTCGAATGGGAGTTTTTAAAATCATGTTTCGGTGGTAAAAGTTCCAAACTGTATTCTCCATAGTAGAATGATATCACCTGCCAGCGAATCATCTGCCAATAAGTCCATATTTCGTTTGGGAACGGGCTTAGGATTTAGGAGCCAAGCATCCAAATCACGTTCAGGAGAGATGAAGGGTTTGACTTGGTGTTCTTTATAAAATATTTCTAAAATACTATTCACGGATAGCCTCTTTCAAACATTTATTTCCTACTTCTAACAAATTTCTAAATGGTTTAAAAATTTTATAGTCTGTCAAGTTTTTTTCTTGACACCTGTTAGAAATCTGCTATAATAGAACATGTGCTAAATAGCTCAGCTATTTCACCGAAATAAAAAATAAGAAAAGAGACTTTAAAAATGGCAGTTAAAATCCGTTTGACTCGTATGGGTTCTAAGAAAAAACCTTTCTACCGTATCAACGTAGCAGATTCACGTTCACCACGTGACGGACGTTTCATCGAAACAGTTGGAACTTACAATCCACTTGTTGCTGAAAACCAAGTAACTTTGAAAGAAGACCGCGTTCTTGCATGGTTGGCTGATGGAGCTCAACCTTCAGATACAGTTCGCAACATCCTTTCAAAAGAAGGCGTATTGAAAAAATTCCACGATTCTAAATTCTCAAAATAAGTTTAAAGTAGGTTGATAGATGGATACGATTGAAAATCTCATTATTGCGATTGTGAAACCCTTGATTTCACAACCAGATGCCTTAACTATCAAGATTGAAGATACACCAGAATTTTTGGAATATCATTTGAATCTTGATCAAAGCGATGTGGGTCGTGTAATCGGTCGTAAGGGTCGCACTATTTCTGCGATAAGAACGATTGTCTACTCTGTCCCAACTGAAGACAAAAAAGTAAGAATCGTTATTGACGAAAAATAAGAAGAGCGGGACAAATGTCTCGCTTTTTTGCGAGGAATAGAAGATGAAATATTTAACGTTTAGACAATTACAAGACTAGTTATACTCAATGAAAATCAAAGAGCAAACTAGGAAGCTAGCCGCAGGCTGTACTGGAGTACGGCAAGGTGAAGCTGACGTAGTTTGAAGAGATTTTCGAAGAGTATTACTCGAACATTACCAGTAGTCTCGAACTGAGGAAGGTCTTTTTATCAAGCTAGTGGAGGAAGTCGGAGAAGTAGCCGAGGTTTTGAATAGGCGCTCTGGTCGAAAAGAAGGGATAGGATTCGAACGAGGAACTTGCCAGAGAACTGACTGATATCATTCACTACACCGTCGCAATCGTCGCCATCAACCATATTGACCTTACCAAGACTATCTTTGAGAAAGATAAGACTGCAGCCATTAAGTACTAACATGAACGTGATTTGGAAGGATTTTTGAAGGTGAAGGAGAATTGATGTCCTCTTCCTCCAACTTGAGAAAATCCTTGAAACATGATAAAATAAAGGATAAGGACTTTTAATAATTCATTATATAGAATGAGTGGATTTCTTTATGAAGAGGTTTGAAGTATCTACAGAAATTGGTAGTCTCTCTGTTACTTATCAAAAGCAAAAGAAAGTGCTAATTTGTCTAAACGGAGCAGGTTTGCTACCAAGTTATGAAAATTTTTCACTTATACTCGAAAAACTTCCGTCCACAATTGGTTATTTGACAATTGATTTTCCAAACACAGGTAGAAGTCCGATTCATGACCAAGCTGGAAAAAATCTAGATAATCTTGCAGATGCGGTTTATGAAGTACTTGAAGAATTAGGAATTTCTGAATATATACTTTGTGCACATAGTTTGAGTGGAATTTTAGCTTGCAAATTGCTCAAGAAACCAATTAAGTGTCAGGCTTTACTAGCAATGGAACCGACAACTAAAAAAGTCATGTTTGCTGATTTTTCAGAAAATCCTTATCCAGAAATGGAAGAGCAGATGAGGCTGATTGACGAGTATGGTCCTGAACTTTATTTTAAGAACTTAACTCAAGCAACATTTAGTACTGAAGCGAATAAAGAAATCTGGGAAATAATGCAAGAAAAAGGCTTAGAGTTAGAAAAGCAAAATTCAGGATTTCAGATATCTGGAGAGATTACTGAGGAAGATTTTGAGGATGTATCAATACCAGATTGTATCCCTGTATTTGTTTTTTGTCAGCCTTACAGAGAAAAAGAGTACAGAGAATCAGAATATTGGACTTCCAATGCTAGACTCATTTTAGGAGGGAATCACCATTATTTACAGTGGTCTGAATCCGAAAAAATTGCGACTATTATTCGAGAATTGTCAGAATAAGATGGAAAGAAGGAGACTACAGGAGACAAGATGAACTACTTTAATGTTGGGAAAATCGTCAATACGCAAGGGTTGCAGGGTGAGATGCGAGTCTTGTCTGTGACGGATTTTGCAGAAGAACGGTTTAAAAAAGGGGCTGAGCTAGCTTTGTTTGATGAAAAAGATCAGTTTGTTCAAACAGTGACCATTGCTAGCCACCGTAAACAGAAGAACTTTGACATTATTAAATTCAAAGATATGTACCATATCAACGCTATCGAAAAGTACAAGGGATACAGTCTCAAGGTCGCTGAGGAAGATTTAAACGATTTAGACGATGGTGAATTTTATTATCACGAGATTATCGGTTTGGAAGTCTATGAGGGTGATAATTTGATTGGAACCATCAAGGAAATCCTGCAACCAGGTGCTAACGATGTCTGGGTGGTCAAGCGAAAAGGCAAGCGTGACTTGCTCTTGCCTTATATCCCACCAGTGGTTCTCAATGTTGATATTCCAAATAAACGGGTCAACGTGGAAATCTTAGAAGGGTTAGACGATGAAGATTGATATTTTAACCCTCTTTCCAGAGATGTTTTCTCCACTGGAGCACTCAATCGTTGGAAAGGCTCGAGAAAAAGGGCTCTTGGATATCCAGTATCATAATTTTCGAGAAAAGGCTGAAAAGGCCCGTCACGTCGATGATGAACCATATGGAGGCGGTCAGGGGATGCTGCTCCGAGCCCAACCTATTTTTGATGCTTTTGATACTATTGAAAAAAAGAATCCGCGCGTGATTCTCCTTGATCCAGCTGGAAAGCAGTTTGATCAAGCCTATGCAGAGGATTTGGCCAAAGAAGAGGAACTGATCTTTATCTGCGGTCACTATGAGGGCTATGACGAGCGCATTAAGACCTTGGTGACAGATGAGATCTCCCTGGGAGACTATGTCTTGACTGGAGGAGAATTGGCGGCCATGACTATGATTGATGCTACGGTACGCCTGATTCCAGAAGTGATTGGCAAGGAGTCTAGCCACCAAGATGATAGTTTTTCTTCAGGCCTTCTCGAATATCCTCAATACACACGTCCTTATGATTATCGAGGGATGGTCGTGCCAGATGTACTGATGAGCGGGCACCATGAGAAGATTCGTCAGTGGCGTCTGTATGAGAGTTTAAAGAAAACCTACGAGCGCAGACCGGATTTGCTTGAAGATTATCAACTGACAGCAGAAGAAGAAAAAATGCTGGCAGAAATTAAAGAAAACAAAGAATAAAGGAGAAACCTATGCAAGTAATCAAACGTGATGGAGAAATTGCTGAATTTAATCCAGATAAGATTTACCAAGCCATCTTAAAGGCAGCCCAGACTGTCTATGTATTGACAGATGATTTGCGTCAAAACCTTGCACAAGTCACTAAGAAAGTGGTTTTGGATTTGGAAGAGGCCAAGGTGGAACGTGCGACTATCAGTATGATTCAATCTATGGTTGAACATCGTTTATTGGGTGCAGGTTACATTACTATTGCAGAACACTACATTTCCTATCGTCTACAACGTGACTTGGAAAGAAGTGGTTATGGAGATCATATCGCAGTTCATTTACATTTTGAACAAATTCGCTAAGAAAAAAGAGTGGGATGAAGCAACTACATCTCACTCTTTCTTAAATCTATTTTTTTGGGCTGTTTGGACAGTTGACGGGACAAATCGCAGGCGTTGAATATCGCTTATGCGGATAATACGGGTCACATTTTTGGCAAAATTTTTCACGATAATTTGCTGGCTTTGCTGATCGTATTTGATGATGTCACCTGTAAAGCTTGCCTCAGACAAGATAAGGTGAACAGCGGTTTGTTTCTGGATAGCCTCTTCAATAGTGGGTGTAAGGGAGTTGCTTTCAGTCTGATCTGGTTCTTCATGTCCATTTAAAAAGTCATGTATTTTACCTAGAACTTGCTGGAATTTATGTCTCATATTGGCCTCCCTTCTTTTATATCAATATTATATAAAATTTTCCTAAAATCTACAAGATTTTACGAATAATCAGATGAAAGTTAAAAAAGGAGAAGAAAATGGCAGAATTTACATTTGAAATCGAAGAGCACTTGTTGACTCTTTCTGAAAACGAAAAAGGTTGGACTAAGGAAATCAACCGTGTGAGCTTTAATGGTGCCCCTGCAAAGTTTGATATTCGTGCTTGGAGTCCAGACCATACGAAGATGGGCAAAGGAATTACTCTTTCCAATGAAGAATTTCAAACAATGGTGGATGCTTTTAAAGGAAACTAAGTTTTCAAAATAAAAGAAAAGGATACTGAGTTATGACAACTCGATATCCTTTTTTAGTTAGCAAAGTAAGCCTGATTTTTAAGGCGTTGAAGTAGAGGACGACTAATCAAACTAATAGCTAGAAGTTTACCAAGGTCTGGAATGATAAAGGGAATGACCCCCACAACAAGAGCTTTTTCAAATGCCATTCCAGCTAGAAAATGCAAGCTGAGAATCCCTCCGACAAAGACAAGGGCATCACCCAAGAGATTTGCAAGAAAAATATTGACAATTCCGCTCTTGCTGTTGGTTAGAGAGGAAGTAAGTCCAGAGTAAACGAGATAAAACCAAAGATAGCCTGCAGTAGGGCCAACTAAAGCCTGAAAACCAGCTCCACCTCCTGCAAACACAGGAAGACCGATAGCACCTAGAAGAAGATAGAGTCCAGCAGAAAGTACAGCCTCTCTCGGTCTAAAGACAGTAGCAATCAAGCCGATTGCAAAGTTTTGCAGAGTGAAGGGAACAGGTCCAACTGGAAGACTGATTTGTGCCAAAACAGCAATGAGAGCAGCCCCAATAGCAGGGATAGCATAAATGTGAGCTTTTTTCAAAATAGTTAACCTCTTTTCTGATGTATAGTAACTATTATACTCATAGAGGAATCATTGTCAACCAATTTTTTAAAACAAGGTAACAAAAACTGTAACGGCCGATTTTGCTTATTGGTTAAGTTGGATAATTTTTTTGTTGATTCGAAAATTGTCTGTATAGATAATCCTATTTTATTAATAAAAAATATACTAGTAAATACTTGACAAAGTAAAAAATAAGTGTTATATTAAAAATGTAAACGGATGCATTTAGATGTGTTCAATTTTAAAAGGAGGGGTAGTTATGAGATATTTTAACGACTCTAGATACCATAACGGTGATTAAAAACCTAAATATAATCAATTCATATTAAAGTAATATGGAGGGACTAAAAAGAGACTATTATTTAATCTTCATCAAATATTTAAATTCAAGGAGAAGTAAAATGAAAAAAAAGAATTAATAAGAAAGCATCTGTTTTTCTAGCTGCAAGTGTTTTCAGTTTTAGCTTTGCTACTGCAGCTAGTGTTGTTAGTGCAACTACAGCACACCCTGCTCCATATCCGATTATTGATGTATGGGAATATGGTGTAAATGATAACTATGGTTATTCGAATTACTTTGTTAAGTCTCCAGATAATATTGGTTCAAAATCTTCAGTAACGAATTTTTGGGGAACAGTTAAAGCTCAGGATAAAAAAGATTATGGATGGGCATATTCAAGTGCAACAAAATCTTGGAACGATGTTCGCTTAAATGCATATTGGGATTATTATAGATTTTAAAAATAATTTATGAAAACAGGAGACCCAATTATAAAATAGGGTCTTTTGTAATATGGTAATTGCTTATGAAATTAAAATTATGTATCATTGGATTCTTCTTTTGTTTGATTGCTACAATTGGTCTGGTCACTATTAGTGATACCGAAATCCCCATACCTTTACCAATTGATGGTGCTTTCTCTATTCAAGGGAAAAGTAATCTTTCTAATAACGAAATATATGAAATGGTTCGTGACTTATCAAAAACGGAAAAGGTTACCATTTACAAGCCAATCGTTCAGAGTTCGGGTCAGTTGAAGTATGTAAATTTTGATGATGTAAATAATGAACAATTAAAGTCAGCACCAATAATAGGGATGTATTATACCCTTGGGAAAATGGATGTAGATAGTTTGAAACCACTTACGATGACGGGGCTGCAAACAGTCTATATGGCTTATCCTTGGTATATAGGAGGAATATTACAATTCACTGGAACTTTAAGAATACTGTTAATGGGTTCCATTTACTTAACTTTATTAGTTGTTTTATTTGTTGTTAGGACGAGGCAGATCAAAGAAGGAGTGATACGACGTTCTTTGGGCTTGCCTGTATACGATCTTAGAAGAGAGTATGTGATTTCTCTTATTTTTGAACTGATTATGATGGCTTTATTGATGATTTCTTACAGTTCTTTTTTGGGAAATGGTTTCTTCACTTATAGTTCTAAGTTATTTTTCTCTCTGCTTTTAACGAATTTTATACTATTTCAAATCATTGATCTCATCACCTTTGTTTTATTTTGGTCGACGATTCAGATTGAAAAGCCCATTGAAATTATCAAAAACAAGGCAAAAAACAAGCTTATTTTTGTCGTATGGCTTGCTATTATTTCGATTATTATCCTTGTCTCAGGAGTTTTTTTACAAGAAACAAAGAGTAGTCAATCTAGTATGAACATACAAATACAGAATTTAGTACCGTGGGACACAGTAAAAGACTGGAGAAGGATTGAGTTCCTTGGAATTGAAAGTAACTCTGCTAAAAATGGAGAAGTTAGTGATTCAGATGGTCAGTATCTACAGATAGTTGCTGCCTTAAAAAACTTAGATTTCTTATATATTGAACGATCTTCGGCATATGTTCCAGATTTTATGAAAACATCTCATGTTTTAGAAGACTTTTCTAAACAATTAGAAAATGACGGAATAACGAATCCAGAAATAAATAAAGAGTTGATTTATATTAATCAAACAGGTGCTAACCTACAAAATAAAGTGAATGGAACAAACTATCATCTTTTAGATAATAAGATAGCAACCATTTATATTCCTGAGAAGTGGAAAGAAAACCAGAAATCTATTGAGAATACAGTTGTAGCAGAACAATTTATTGGAACAAACTATACAAAAGAACAGCTTGCAGTACAAATAATTCCTGATGGTAATAAAATTTTTTATTTCAATGAGGATGCTGATATCGATCATAAAAATAAAGATATTTTACCAATGGCAAGTCTAGCAGATAGCAAAGATAATATAGTTGTTGTGTTAGATACGGACAAAATGATGGAAAATAATAAGTTTTCTTTGGCTAGTAACATACTATATAAATCTCTTTTTAGTCCTGAAGCGGTAAAAAAAATAAATGAGATGACTGTCCCGTTGAATTTCTCAATGAATCCAGTAGATGTTTACCAAATTGTGAAATTAAAGATTCAATCCTTAGAGCACCAAATTTTACTTTCACAAATCTTGCAGAAGATAATTTACAGTATTATCTTTATACTCATTTATCAATATGTCCAACTTTTTATTACTCTAAAACAGAATGAATATGTGAAAAAAATCATTTTGGGTCTGTCAAAAACATATATAGCAATTTCAAGTCTCAAATATTTTATGATGACTATTACAATGGTTATTCTATTTACATTTCTGATGACAGGACAAATAGAGTTGCTATATATTGGAGCGGCTTCTCTGCTAGTTTTGATGTTGTCGATCATAATGAGTTTTAGAAAATTATCTGAAAGCTACACTAAAATTTTAAAAGGAGATGAATCATGACAATTGACCTTTTGAACGTTTCAAAAAGTTTCGGCTCAAAGAAGATCTTTACAGACTTAAATTTAATATTTGAATCTGGAAAAAGCTATGCATTGATTGGAGGTTCTGGCTCCGGTAAAAGTACCCTTCTTAATATTATAGGAAGATTAGAAAAAATTGACAGTGGGAATGTTTTAGTTGATAAACAAGATATTTGGAAGATAAAAGAAAGAACTTTTTTTAAAAATACTGTTGGATATGTATTTCAGAATTATTCTTTAATAGATAACAAAACAGTATATGATAATCTGAGCCTTATCACTAAAGACAAAAAAACAATAACTGACGTACTTGAAAAAGTAGGACTGTCAAGTGACTATTTACATCAAAAAATATATGAATTGTCTGGAGGGCAGGCTCAACGTGTAGCTATTGCCAGAATGTTAACGAAGCCACGTAAAATTATCTTAGCAGATGAGCCCACAGGAGCTTTAGATGGTGAGATTGGAAAAGAAATCATTCGCTTATTATTGAATGAAATAGCTGAAGATAAATATGTCATTATAGCGACGCATGATCCAGCTGTCTATAACGAAGTTGATGTGATAATTGACATGAAAGATATAGGGTATAAGTTATGAAAAAGAAAATTTATATTGCTTTGATCTTTGTAACTGGGGCACTTGCCATTTTCTTTTTTGGAAAACAAATGATTACAAAAGAAAATATCAATAAGCCAACGGTAGAGTTAACAATCTATACGCTTTCTTCTAGTGACACAGAAAAATGGAATAAAGTGAGACAAGTAGAAACGGAAGAAGCTATATACTTCATAACTGTGAAAGAAGTATCATCTTCAGAAGAAGTATTTTCAAACATCATTGCAAATGGAGCTGCTACGGGGTTCGGAGTTCGTGAAGAAGAAGTGAAGAAATTCAATAATGGTTTAGGAGACACCATAGAGGACTCTAAGCATAATAAACTAATTGAAATAGAATTTTTTACTTTTTCTGATGATGGCGCGGGATTTGTGGTAGCAAACTTTGACTACGGTAAAGAAGAGTTGAATTCTCAGAAAAAAGATATAAAAGAATTATATAAAAAAATATATGAATCTTTTAAAGAAAAGAATAAATGATTGTATTATAATCCTTGTATTTTGCTATGGTTTGTTAATTGATTTTTGCATATCTTACTTCAACATACTATAAAATAAAACATAAGAAAACGAGTATCTCAAACTACGGAAATACTCGCTTTTTGATATTTAGAAGTGTTTTTTGCTTTGCTTCTTTTGTTTCGATTAACGCATGGTTACAAATTCTTCAGATGCAGTTGGGTGAATTGCCACAGTTGCATCAAAGTCAGCCTTGGTTGCTCCCATTTTGATAGCAACGGCAAATCCCTGAATCATTTCATCAACGCCGTAGCCAATTCCATGAAGTCCGACAACTTTTTCTTCTGAACCAGCTGTTATGAGTTTGAAACGGGATTCTTGACGGTTGCGAGTGCAAGCAGAGTACATAGATGCAAAGCTTGATTTATAAACCTTGATTTGGTCTTGACCATATTCTTTGATAGCTTGCTCTTCTGTCAATCCGACAGTTCCGATAGCAGGGTGTGAAAAGACAACAGTTGGAATAGTTGAGTAATCCATTTTTGCAGTAGTTTTTCCGTTAAAGAGACGTTCAGATAGGGTACGTCCGGCCTTGATTGCAACTGGAGTCAGTTCTTTCTCGCCCGTTACATCACCTAGAGCATAGAGTCCCTCAACAACAGTATTTTGGTATTCATCCACTTGGATAAAGCCACGTTCGTTCAGAGTGACTCCAGCTTTTTCAAGTTGCAATCCCTTAACGTTTGGACGGCGGCCTGTAGCCCAGATAACTTGGCTAGCTGTGTGACTAGTACCATCTTCGAAATGAATGGTAATGCCGTCAGCAGTTTTTTCTAACTTGGCAGGGACTTTGTGAGTATGAAGTGGTAAGTTTGTTCTTTCCATTTCCTTGACCAAACCTTCAACGATGTAGGAATCAAAACCACGTAAAGGACGATCGCGGCGAACAAAGAGGTCTGTCTTGACACCAAAAGTGTGGAGTACGCCAGCCAATTCAACGGCAATATAACCCGCGCCTAGAATAGCAACTGACTCTGGCAATTCTTCCCAGGCAAATACATCATCAGAAGAGCCACCTAGCTCAGCACCAGGAATATTAGGAATACTTGGATGGGCACCAGTAGCAATCACAATATGTTTAGCACGAATCAGTTCACCATTTACGCTGACAGTATGAGAATCTACAAATTCAGCATGACCTTCAATCAAGTCTACACCGTTGCGTTTAAAACTGCCATCATAAGAAGAACGAGCGCGATCGATGTAGGCTTCACGATTGCGACGTAGGGTTGCAAAGTAAAAGTTAAGATCAGTAGTCTTAAAGCCGTAGTCTTCTCCAAATTGATGGAAAGTCTCAGCGATTTGCGCCCCGTACCACATGATTTTTTTAGGAACACAACCGACGTTGACGCAAGTTCCACCTAGTTTCTTTTCTTCAATAACGGCCGCTTTGGCTCCATGTTCACCAGCACGGTTCATGGTGGCAATTCCTCCGCTACCTCCACCGATAGCGATGATATCGTATTCTCTCATTGAAAACTCCTTTGTACTCTTTTAAATAGTCGAGTGTCATTTTTTGATAGTCATATTCTATCTTTTTTTTGATTTGATTGCAAAAATCTGCTACGCACAAAAAATTGCAAAAAAGCTTGCCAAATAAGTCAAGATAGTGTATCATATAACTAGTACAATAGAAAAGGAGGATTTCCGAACGATTGTTTAATCCTGAACTGTCATTATTTCCATCTGAACTGCATTGTTTGCTGGAGGGAAATTTGGTATAATAGCAAAGTATTGTAAAAAAGAAAAGGAGTTTCATTATGAAGAAAAAGAATGGTAAAGCTAAAAAGTGGCAACTGTATGCAGCCATCGGTGCTGCCAGTGTAGTTGTATTGGGTGCCGGGGGGATTTTACTCTTTAGACAACCCTCGCAAACCGCTGTAAAAGATGAACCTACTCATCTTGTTGTTGCCAAGGAAGGAAGCGTGGCATCCTCTGTTTTATTATCAGGAACAGTAACGGCAAAAAATGAACAATACGTTTATTTTGATGCTAGCAAGGGAGATTTAGACGAAATCCTTGTTTCTGTGGGGGATAAGGTCAGCGAAGGGCAGGCTTTAGTCAAGTACAGTAGTTCAGAAGCCCAGGCGGCCTATGATTCAGCGAGTCGAGCAGTTGCGAAGGCAGACCGTCATATCAACGAACTCAACCAAGCACGAAATGAAGCTGCTTCAGCTCCCCAGTTACCTGCACCAGCAGGAGGAGAAGATGTAACGGTGCAAAGTCCAACTCCAGTTGCTGGAAATTCTGTTGCTTCTATTGACGCTCAATTGGGTGATGCCCGTGATGCGCGTGCAGATGCTGCAGCGCAATTAAGCAAGGCTCAAAGTCAATTGGATGCAACAACTGTTCTCAGTACCCTAGAGGGAACTGTAGTCGAAGTCAATAGCAATGTTTCTAAATCTCCAACAGGGGCGAGTCAAGTTATGGTTCATATTGTCAGCAATGAAAATTTACAAGTCAAGGGAGAATTGTCTGAGTACAATCTAGCCAACCTTTCTGTAGGTCAAGAAGTAAGCTTTACTTCTAAAGTATATCCTGATAAAAAATGGACTGGGAAATTAAGCTATATTTCTGACTATCCTAAAAACAATGGTGAAGCAGCTAGTCCAGCAGCTGGGGCTAATACAGGTTCTAAATACCCTTATACTATTGATGTGACAGGCGAAGTTGGTGATTTGAAACAAGGTTTTTCTGTCAACATTGAGGTTAAAAGCAAAACCAAGGCTATTCTTGTTCCTGTCAGCAGTCTAGTAATGGATGATAGTAAAAATTATGTCTGGATTGTGGATGAACAACAAAAGGCTAAAAAAGTTGAGGTTTCATTGGGAAATGCTGACGCAGAAAATCAAGAAATCACTTCTGGTTTGACAAATGGCGCTAAGGTCATCAGTAATCCAACATCTTCCTTGGAAGAAGGAAAAGAGGTGAAGGCTGATGAAGCAACTAATTAGTCTAAAAAATATCTGCAGAAGCTATCGCAATGGTGACCAAGAACTGCAGGTTCTCAAAAACATCAATCTAGAAGTGAATGAGGGTGAATTTGTTGCCATCATGGGACCATCTGGTTCTGGGAAGTCCACTCTGATGAATACGATTGGCATGTTGGATACACCAACCAGTGGAGAGTATTATCTTGAAGGCCAAGAAGTGGCTGGACTGGGTGAAAAACAATTAGCCAAGGTTCGTAACCAACAAATCGGTTTTGTCTTTCAGCAGTTCTTTCTTCTATCGAAGCTCAATGCTCTGCAAAATGTAGAATTGCCCTTGATTTACGCAGGAGTTTCGTCTTCAAAACGGCGCAAGTTGGCTGAGGAGTATTTAGACAAGGTTGAATTGACAGAACGTAGTCACCATTTGCCTTCGGAATTATCTGGTGGTCAAAAGCAACGTGTGGCTATTGCTCGTGCCTTGGTAAACAATCCTTCTATTATCCTAGCGGACGAACCGACAGGAGCCTTGGATACCAAAACAGGGAATCAAATTATGCAACTATTGGTTGACTTGAACAAAGAAGGAAAAACCATTATCATGGTAACGCATGAGCCTGAGATTGCTGCCTATGCTAAACGTCAGATTATCATTCGAGATGGAGTCATTTCATCTGACAGTGCTCAGTTAGGAAAGGAGGAAAACTAAGATGCAGAATCTGAAATTTGCCTTTTCATCTATCATGGCTCACAAGATGCGTTCTTTGCTTACCATGATTGGGATTATTATCGGTGTTTCATCAGTTGTTGTGATTATGGCTTTGGGAGATTCCCTATCTCGTCAAGTTAATAAAGATATGACCAAATCTCAGAAAAATATTAGCGTCTTCTTCTCTCCTAAAAAAAGTAAAGATGGGTCTTTTACTCAGAAACAATCAGCTTTTACGGTTTCTGGAAAGGAAGAGGAAATTCCTGTTGAACCGCCAAAACCGCAAGAATCCTGGGTCCAAGAGGCAGCCAAACTCAAGGGAGTGGATAGTTACTATGTAACCAATTCAACGAATGCCATCTTGACCTATCAAGATAAAAAGGTTGAGAATGCTAATTTGACAGGTGGAAACAGAACTTACATGGACGCTGTTAAGAATGAAATTATTGCAGGTCGTAGTCTGAGAGAGCAAGATTTCAAAGAGTTTGCAAGTGTCATTTTGCTAGATGAGGAATTGTCCATTAGTTTATTTGAATCTCCTCAAGAGGCTATTAACAAGGTTGTAGAAGTCAATGGATTTAGTTACCGGGTCATTGGGGTTTATACTAGTCCGGAGGCTAAAAAGTCAAAAATATATGGGTTTGGTGGCTTGCCTATTACTACCAATATCTCCCTTGCTGCGAATTTTAATGTAGATGAAATAGCTAGTATTGTTTTTCGAGTGAATGATACCAGTTTAACCCCAACTCTGGGTCCAGAACTGGCACGAAAAATGACAGAGCTTGCAGGCTTACAACAGGGAGAATACCAGGTGGCAGATGAGTCCGTTGTATTTGCAGAAATTCAACAATCGTTTAGTTTTATGACGACGATTATTAGTTCCATCGCAGGGATTTCTCTCTTTGTTGGAGGAACTGGTGTCATGAACATCATGCTGGTTTCGGTGACAGAGCGCACTCGTGAGATTGGTCTTCGTAAGGCTTTGGGCGCAACACGTGCCAATATTTTAATTCAGTTTTTGATTGAATCCATGATTTTGACCTTGTTAGGTGGCTTAATTGGCTTGACAATTGCAAGTGGTTTAACTGCCTTAGCAGGTTTATTATTGCAAGGTTTAATAGAAGGTATAGAAGTTGGAGTATCAATCCCAGTTGCCCTATTTAGTCTTGCAGTTTCGGCTAGTGTGGGTATGATTTTTGGGGTCTTGCCAGCCAACAAGGCATCGAAACTTGATCCAATTGAAGCCCTTCGTTATGAATAAGATCAACAAGATGGACACTCGTCTATCTTGTTTTTGTATGGATTTCCCTATCGAAAATCCTTAAAAATGTGATATAATGAAGTGTTAGAAAAACAGGTTTCATTTGCCTGGAAAGGAAAAATTATGTCTGAAAAGAATTTTTATATTACAACGCCGATTTACTATCCATCTGGAAAACTGCATATCGGTTCTGCCTACACAACCATTGCTTGTGATGTCCTAGCACGTTACAAACGCCTGATGGGCTACGATGTCTTTTATTTGACAGGTCTTGATGAACATGGTCAGAAGATCCAGCAGAAAGCTGAAGAAGCTGGCATTACACCACAAGCCTATGTTGATGGGATGGCAGTTGGAGTCAAAGAACTCTGGAAATTACTAGATATCTCATACGATAAATTTATCCGTACAACTGATGACTACCATGAAAAAGTTGTCGCACAGGTCTTTGAACGCTTACTTGCTCAAGATGATATCTACTTGGGTGAATACTCTGGTTGGTATTCAGTATCAGACGAAGAATTCTTTACAGAAAGCCAACTGGCAGAAGTTTTCCGTGATGAAGCTGGAAATGTGACTGGTGGTATTGCTCCATCATGTCACGAGGTTGAATGGGTATCCGAAGAATCATACTTCCTTCGCCTTAGCAAATACCAAGATCGTTTGGTCGAATTTTTCAAGTCCCATCCTGAATTTATCACTCCAGATGGTCGTCTGAATGAAATGCTTCGCAACTTCATCGAGCCAGGTTTAGAGGATTTGGCAGTTTCTCGTACAACCTTTACCTGGGGTGTCCCAGTCCCATCAAATCCTAAGCACGTTGTCTATGTTTGGATTGATGCCCTTCTTAACTATGCGACAGCTCTTGGCTACGGTCAAGACGAACATGGTAACTTTGACAAGTTCTGGAATGGAACAGTCTTCCATATGGTAGGAAAAGACATCCTTCGCTTCCACTCTATCTACTGGCCAATCCTTCTTATGATGTTGGATGTTAAATTACCTGATCGTTTGATTGCCCATGGTTGGTTTGTCATGAAAGACGGAAAAATGTCTAAGTCTAAAGGAAATGTCGTTTACCCTGAAATGTTGGTAGAGCGTTATGGGCTTGACCCACTTCGTTACTACCTCATGCGTAGCCTTCCAGTTGGTTCAGACGGAACCTTCACTCCTGAAGACTATGTCGGCCGTATCAACTATGAATTGGCCAATGACCTTGGGAACCTCCTTAACCGTACGGTCTCTATGATTAACAAGTACTTTGATGGGCAAATTCCAGCCTATGTAGAGGGTGTAACAGAGTTTGACAATGCTCTTGCTGAGGTTGCAGAGCAATCAATCGCCGACTACCATACACACATGGAAGCAGTTGACTATCCACGTGCACTTGAAGCAGTCTGGATCCTTATCTCTCGTACTAACAAATACATCGACGAGACAGCTCCATGGGTCTTGGCTAAGGATGAAGCACTCCGCGATCAATTGGCAAGTGTTATGAGCCACTTGGCAGCCAGCCTTCGTGTTGTAGCTCACTTGATTGAGCCATTTATGATGGAAACCAGTCGTGCAGTCTTGACTCAACTTGGCTTGGAAGAAGTAGCGAGCCTTGAAAACTTGAGCTTGGCTGACTTCCCGGCAGATGAGACTGTAGTTGCCAAAGGAACACCAATCTTCCCACGTTTGGATATGGAAGAAGAAATCGCCTATATCAAGGAACAAATGGAAGGTAACAAGCCAGCTGTCGAAAAAGAATGGAATCCAGACGAAGTCGAACTCAAACTCAACAAGGAAGAAATCAAGTTTGAAGACTTTGACAAGGTCGAAATCCGTGTTGCCGAAGTTAAAGAGGTGTCTAAAGTGGAAAGTTCTGATAAGTTGCTTCAATTCCGCTTGGATGCTGGTGATGGAGAAGATCGTCAAATTCTTTCTGGAATTGCAAAATACTATCCAAATGAACAAGAATTGGTCGGCAAGAAAGTTCAAATTGTTGCCAATCTCAAACCACGTAAAATGATGAAAAAATATGTCAGCCAAGGGATGATTCTCTCAGCTGAACATGATGGACAATTAACCCTTCTTACAGTTGATCCAGCTGTACCAAACGGAAGTGTGATTGGGTAACAATAGACAGGACTAGTTCAGGCTAGTTCTGTTTTTTTATTTATACTCAATGAAAATCAAAGAGCAAACTAGGAAACTAGCCGCAGGTTGCTCAAAACACTGCTTTGAGGTTGTAGATAGAACTGACGAAGTCAGCTCAAAACACTGCTTTGAGGTTGTAGATAGAACTGACGAAGTCAGCTCAAAACACTGTTTTGAGGTTGTAGATAAGACTGACGAAGTCAGTCACATATATACCCTAAGGCGACGCTGACGTGGTTTGAAGAGATTTTCGAAGAGTATTAACTATTATGCTTTACAAACTAGTGTGGAAGTGGTATACTATAGCTGAAGCTACTAGTAGGTATTACAAAATAGATTAGAAGGGAGAAGGGATGAAAGAAACTCAACTGTTAAAAGGTGTTCTTGAAGGTTGTGTCTTGGATATGATTGGTCAAAAAGAGCGGTATGGTTATGAGTTGGTTCAGACTTTGCGAGAGGCTGAATTTGATACTATCGTTCCAGGAACTATTTATCCTTTGTTGCAAAAGTTAGAAAAAAATCAATGGATAAGAGGCGACATGCGCCCGTCGCCAGATGGTCCAGATCGGAAGTATTTTTCGTTAACCAAAGAAGGAGAAGAGCGTGTCTCGGTCTTTTGGCAACAATGGGACGATTTGAGTCAAAAAGTAGAAGGGATTAAGAATGGGGGTTAAACCATGAAGAAAATGAAGTATTATGAAGAAACAAACAATTTGTTGCATGAGTTTTCTGAGGACAATCAGCAGTATTTTGAGGAACTGTGGGATAGTTTTAATCTTGCTGGATTTCTCTATGATGAAGACTATCTCAGAGAGCAGATTTATTTGATGATGTTAGATTTTTCAGAAGCAGAACGAGATGGCATGAGTGCAGAGGATTATTTAGGTAAGAATCCTAAAAAATTAATGAAAGAGATGCTCAAGGAAGCACCACGTAGTTCGGTCAAAGAGTCCTTTTTAACACCAATTCTTGTCCTGGCGGTATTACATTACTATCAACTACTAGGCGATTTTTCTAAAGGTCCTCTCTTAACAGTCAATTTGCTCACGTTTTTAGGGCAACTTCTTCTTTTTCTAGTTGGCTTTGGGCTTGTGGCTACAATCTTACGTTGGAGCTTAGTCCAAGATTCTTCTAAAATGAAAATTGGCACCTATATTGTCGTTGGGATTCTTGTTCTGCTAGTTGTTCTGGGATATGTAGGAATAGGAAGTTTTGTACAAGAAGGAGCCTTTTATCTTCCTGCTCCCTGGGACAGTTTCCTTGTCTTTACGCTTTCTCTAGTCATCAGTATTTGGAATTGGAAAGAAGCGGTCTTTCGTCCCTTTGTCAGTATGATTGTTGCCCATCTTGTGGTGGGTTCTCTGCTCCGTTATTATGAGTGGATGGGCATTTCAAATGTTTTCCTCACAAAGATTATTCCTTTAGCTGTCCTCTTTATTGGAATCTTTGTCTTGTTCCGTGGGTTTAAGAAGATAAAATGGAGTGAAATATAGTCAAAAAGCCGTTGCAAAGCGGTTTTTTGTTATAATTAAATGAAGAATGTAGAATTAAAGGAGAAAAATTTGATGAGATACATAACTCTTGGTCAAGATGACAAAGAATTATCAGAAATTGTTCTCGGAATGATGAGAATAGAAGATAAGTCTGTAAAAGAAGTTGAAGAGCTTGTAGAAACAGCACTTTCTGTTGGAATCAATGCTTTCGACTTGGCTGATATTTATGGTCGTGGTCGTTGTGAAGAACTGCTAGGTCTTGTCCTAAAAAATCGTCCAGATTTAAGAGAAAAGATGTGGATTCAGTCCAAATGTGGCATTCGCATTGAAGAATTTACCTATTTTGATTTTTCTAAGGACTATATTATAAAATCAGTTGACGGTATTTTGCAAAGATTGAAGATTGATCATCTAGATAGCTTGCTTCTTCATCGACCAGATGCTTTGATGGAATCTGACCAAGTAGCAGAAGCCTTTGATCTCCTTTATAAACAAGGTAAGGTTCGAGATTTTGGAGTTTCTAATCAAAATCCTATGATGATGGAGTTACTTAAAAAAGATGTCAAGCAGCCGTTAGCTGTTAATCAGCTGCAATTGAGTGCGGCTTTTACTCCAGGATTTGAATCAGGTTTTCATGTTAATATGGAAGATAGTCAAGCAGCTATGCGAGATGGCAGTATTTTTGAATATTGCCAATTACACGATGTGGTCATTCAAGCCTGGTCTGTCTTACAATTCGGGTATTTTAAAGGGAATTTTGTTGGAAATGAGAAATTTCAAGCTTTAAATCAAGTACTTGATCGTTTAGCTATTAAATATGGAGTAACCCCTTCAACTATTGCCATTTCTTGGATATTGCGTTATCCAGCAAAAAT
This sequence comes from Streptococcus sp. 1343, assembly GCF_013277355.1. Classification (NCBI taxonomy): domain Bacteria; kingdom Bacillati; phylum Bacillota; class Bacilli; order Lactobacillales; family Streptococcaceae; genus Streptococcus; species Streptococcus sp. 1343. The sequence continues at coordinate 19,051 of NZ_VMMT01000027.1, read as the reverse complement.
GCAGGCAGTCGTAGGTACCACAAATCCTAATCACTTGAGAGAAGTTAGCCAAGCGGCAAACTTTAGCTTAACAAGAAAAGAATGGTATGAAATTTATCTTGCAGCAGGGAATAATTTGCCGTAAGTAGAAGCAGATGTAAATAAATCACAGTCAAAAAGCCGTTGCAAAGCGGTTTTTTTGTTATAATGAAGGGAAGAATTATTGATTTTAAAGGAGAATAACATGACTTTTGAAGAAATCCTGCCTGGGTTAAAGGCTAAGAAAAAATATGTACGAACTGGTTGGGGAGGTGCTGAAAACTATGTCCAACTTTTTGACACTATCGAGCAAAATGGGGTTGCACTTGAAGTGACGCCCTACTTCCTAATCAACGTTTCTGGCGAAGGAGAAGGTTTTTCCATGTGGAGTCCGACACCTTGTGATGTTTTGGCGACGGATTGGGTAGAAGTACATGACTAGACGCGTATTGATTACGGGAGTAAGTTCAGGGATTGGTCTGGCTCAGGCTCGACTCTTTTTAGAGAAGGGCTATCAAGTTTATGGAGTTGACCAAGGTGAAAATCTACTCTTAGAGGGTGATTTTCACTTTTTACAGAGAGATTTGACCTTGGACTTGGAACCTATTTTTGACTGGTGTCCTCAGGTTGAGGTTTTGTGCAATACTGCTGGAGTTTTGGATGATTACAAACCACTGTTGGAACAATCAGTGCAGGAAATTCAGGAGATTTTTGAAATCAACTACGTTACTCCAGTAGAGTTGACTCGGTATTATTTGACACAAATGCTAGAGAATAAAAAAGGAATCATTATCAATATGTGCTCCATTGCTTCTAGCCTAGCAGGTGGAGGTGGTCACGCCTATACTTCCTCTAAGCATGCCTTGGCTGGATTTACCAAGCAGTTGGCTCTAGATTATGCAGAAGCTGGGATTCAGGTCTTTGGTATCGCTCCAGGAGCAGTCAAGACGGCTATGACCGCTGCGGATTTTGAGCCAGGAGGCTTAGCTGACTGGGTGGCTAGTGAAACACCAATCAAGCGCTGGATTGAACCAGAGGAAATAGCAGAGCTTAGCCTTTGCTTAGCTAGTGGAAAAGCAAGCGCCATGCAAGGACAAATCTTGACAATAGATGGCGGCTGGTCTTTGAAGTAGGAGGATCTGATGGAAGTCAAAAGACACTTTGGAGTCTACGCTGTTTGCTTAGAAAATGGGAAGTTACTCTGCATTGAAAAAACGAGAGGCCCTTATCAAAATCGGTATGATCTACCTGGAGGCAGTCAGCAACTTGGTGAAGGACTGACGGAAACGCTGACTAGAGAAGTTATGGAAGAGACGGGATTTACTGTTAGAAGCTACTCTAATCCTCGAATCTACGATGTTTTCGTCAGAGAAGAGTTAACAAATTTTATGGTTCACCATGTCATGGCCTTGTATGATGTAGAAATGAATGAGAGTGCACCTCAAGTTACGACTTCGGAAGCTGTGTCTGATGGTGCGAATGATTCACTTGGATATATTTGGATGGATATTCAAGAGATTACAGAAGAAAATGTATCGCCATTAGTCTTGAAGGTTAAGTCTGAATTATTAGGACTTCCAGAACTGGACAAGACTTCTTACATGAATTGGAAGGTGAAGTAGGAGGATAATGGAACTATTTAAAACATGGAAGAAAAATATGGTTCTCTATGGTCTTAAATCTCAAATTGGAACTGTCTACCGAAACAATGATAGGACAACAAGCTTTTATGATGTTGGGAATTTTCTATACCTAGCAGGGGAGTTGGATTCCAGATTTTGGGAAGATTTTGTTAGAAAATATGGTTTAGATTATAAGATTATTATTTCAGAAAATACTAATTGGCAAGATTTTCTGCATCGAAAAGTGGGGCTAAATTCTTTTACTCGCTATTCTTTTAAAGATAAGGCAAATTTTCAAGTTGAATTTTTAAATAATCTAGTTACTCATTTAGAGGAAGGTTACAATATTGTGCCTATTGATAATCATATTTATAACTGCTTTTCTACGGAAGAATGGTCACAGGATTTACAGGGGGATTTTGAGTCCTATCAGGATTTTGTTTTAAAAGGTGGATTTGGCTTTGTGATTCTTAAAAATAATGAACTGATTGCTGGAATTTCCTCAGGGTTAGTTTACCGTGAAGCAGTTGAAGTGGAAGTTGCAACTAGACCAAACGAACAAGGAAATGGATTTGCTAAAAAGCTTGGTGCTGCAATGATTCTAGAGAGTTTAAATAGGGATATGTTTCCACTTTGGGATGCTCATAATGAGGCTTCCAAAAAAGTAGCAGAATTTTTAGGATATGAGTTAGCTGAACCTTATGAAGCTTTTGAACTAGAGGAAATTTTGATATAATTATATATGATGTTGTATCTTTTAAGACGAGGTGAATGGCTATGAAAAATCAACTTGCCCTTAGTGGCGAAAAAATTCTTGAAAAAATTTATCCTCAACTATTTCACCACGTCGGCATGATTCGTGGGGAATACTTATTGAGAGAGCTTAATCAAAACATCCTATTAGCAAATTGTCAGCAATTTGTAAAAGATTATCTAGAGACTATCTGCTCCCTGTACTCAGATGAAGAAGTTTGGTATCGTTTTACTGAATTAACGAATACAGAAGCCAATTGTTTAGTGGGGACTAAAGAGTTTTTTGACGAAGGGCATCCCTTGTTTGGCTATAGAGGAACTAGGCGTTTACTGGCGTGTTTGGATGAATTTCAGGCTGAAGCACATGTCGTTACAGAAGTTTATCAAACCAACTCCAATCTATCTCTTATCTTTCCTTTTGTCAATGATGCCGACCAATTAAAACAAGCTATTACAGTATTGCGTCAGTATGGCTTTACTGGGAAAGTCGGAACGATGATTGAATTACCGTCAGCGTATTTTGACTTATCTAGTATACTGGAAACGGGCATTTCAAAGATTGTAGTTGGAATGAATGATTTGACTTCCTTTGTTTTTGCGACTATGAGAAACAGTCAATGGCATGATATGGAAAGTCCAATAATGTTAGATATGCTAAGAGATATGCAGGATAAAGCAAGAAAGAACAAGATTGATTTTGCTGTAGCAGGCTATCTGAATACTTCTTTCATACAAAAAATGAATCAGTTGGGGATCAAGTGCATTATCCACTACAGTTCTATTCCAGAGATTTTTGATTTAGAGATTGACCATCCAGATCATCTTAAACACATAAAAGAAGAAAGTAAAAAATTACAAAGGAGTACCCATGATACCGCAAGAAATGTGGAATAAATACAAGCAAATCAATCCTTTGATCGGAGATGAAATCGATGCTTGGGCTTTTGGAGTTGAACCAGATCTTTTAGCGGATTTGGTGTTTAAAGGAGAAAAGACAGCAACAGCATCAGCCTATGACCTCTATGTACTAGAAGACGAACCACTTCCCCAAGTAGGGACCTTCGATATCATTTTAGATAGTCAAAATCAGTCTGTCTGCATTGTCGAAATTACAAAGGTTTCTGTTGAACTCTTCAATCAAGTTTCTGCGCAACATGCCTTTAAGGAAGGTGAGGGAGACAAATCACTTGCCTATTGGCGCCAGGTTCATGAGGATTTTTTCAGAGACTGCTTGGGTGAAGCAGGATTGACTTTTACACCTGAAAGCAAGGTTGTTTTAGAAGAATTTCGCAAGGTCTACCCACTGTAGACTATTAGAAGGAAGAAAGTTTTGGAAATCGCTGTCCAATCCTTTTTTCTCAAGCAAAATATGATATAATAAGTTTGTTTGAAGAAGAGCAGCAGCTCTTAAACTTAGAATAGGAGAAAACTATGCAAGCAGTTGAACATTTTATTAAGCAATTTGTTCCTGAACATTATGATTTATTTTTAGATTTGAGTCGTGAGACCAAGACGTTTTCAGGGAAGGTGACCATCACTGGTCAAGCACAGAGTGACCGCATTTCCCTTCATCAAAAAGACTTGGAAATCGCTTCTGTAGAAGTTGCAGGTCAAGCTCGTCCATTTACAGTTGACCATGACAATGAAGCTCTTCATATTGAATTAGCTGAGGCTGGTCAAGTTGAAGTGGCTATCGCTTTCTCAGGAAAAATTACAGACAACATGACAGGGATTTACCCTTCTTATTACACAGTTGATGGAGTGAAGAAGGAAGTATTGTCTACTCAATTTGAGAGCCATTTTGCGCGCGAAGCCTTTCCATGTGTGGATGAGCCAGAAGCCAAAGCAACTTTTGACCTCTCTCTACGTTTTGACCAAGTAGAAGGTGAATTGGCCTTGTCTAACATGCCAGAAATCGATGTTGAAAACCGTAAGGAAACAGGTATCTGGAAGTTTGAGACAACACCTCGCATGTCTTCTTACTTGTTAGCCTTTGTTGCGGGTGATTTGCAAGGTGTGACTGCTAAAACTAAAAACGGTACCCTTGTAGGTGTCTACTCGACCAAAGCACATCCACTTTCTAACCTTGATTTCTCTTTGGACATTGCCGTTCGCTCAATCGAGTTTTACGAAGATTACTACGGAGTTAAGTACCCAATCCCTCAATCTCTCCATATTGCCCTTCCTGACTTTTCAGCAGGTGCCATGGAAAACTGGGGTCTTGTGACCTACCGTGAAGTTTACTTGGTTGTGGATGAGAACTCAACATTTGCCAGCCGTCAACAAGTTGCCCTTGTTGTGGCCCATGAATTGGCTCACCAATGGTTTGGGAACCTCGTTACTATGAAATGGTGGGATGACCTTTGGCTCAATGAAAGCTTTGCTAATATGATGGAGTACGTCTGTGTGGATGCCATTGAGCCAAGTTGGAATATCTTTGAAGATTTCCAAACAGGTGGAGTGCCTCACGCTCTTGAACGTGACGCAACTGATGGCGTACAGTCTGTTCACGTCGAAGTCAAACACCCAGATGAAATCAATACCCTCTTTGATGGCGCTATCGTCTATGCCAAAGGAAGCCGTCTCATGCACATGCTTCGTCGTTGGCTAGGTGATGCCGATTTTGCCAAAGGTTTGCATGCCTACTTTGAAAAACATCAATACAGCAATACAATCGGTCGTGACCTTTGGGATGCTCTTGGTCAAGCATCTGGCCGTGATGTCGCAGCTTTCATGGATTCTTGGTTGGAACAGCCTGGTTACCCAGTTCTTACTGTCAAAGTTGAAAATGATGTCTTGAAGATTTCACAAAAACAATTCTTCATCGGTGAGAACGAAGACAAGAACCGTCTCTGGGTGGTGCCACTCAATAGCAACTGGAAAGGCTTGCCTGATACACTCGAAACTGAAAGTATCGAAATCCCTGGCTACGCAGCTCTTCTTGCTGAAAATGAAGGAGCTCTTCGTCTCAACACTGAAAATACTGCCCACTATATTACCGACTATCAAGGAGACTTGTTAGAAGCTGTTCTTGCTGAGCTAGAGACACTTGATAACACAAGCAAACTGCAAATTGTTCAAGAACGTCGTTTGTTGGCTGAGGCAGGGCACATTTCTTATGCAGACTTGCTTCCAGTTCTTGATAAACTTGCTAAGGAAGAATCTTACCTTGTCGTTTCAGCTGTTTCTCAAGTGATTTCAGCCCTTGAGCGCTTTATTGATGAAGGAACGGATGCTGAAACAGCCTTCAAAGGACTGGTTGCTAAATTGGCTCGTCATAACTATGACCGTCTTGGTTTTGAAGCTAAAGACGGAGAATCAGATGAGGATGAATTGGTTCGTCAGCTGGCTGTTTCGATGATGATTCGCTCAAATGATGCAGAAGCTAGTCAAGTCGCTAGCCAAATCTTCGCAACACACAAGGAGAATCTTGCAGGACTCCCAGCAGCTATTCGCTCACAAGTTCTGATTAATGAGATGAAACATCATGAGACTAAAGACTTGTTAGCACTTTATCTTGATACTTATACTCACGCAACAGATGCTGTCTTTAAACGCCAGTTGGCAGCAGCTCTTGCATACAGTACAGATGCGGATAATATCCAAAACTTGATTGCTGCTTGGAAGGACAAATTTGTGGTCAAACCACAGGACTTGTCTGCTTGGTATTACCAATTCCTAGCTCATCAAGCAACTCAGAAAACAGCTTGGTCTTGGGCGCGTGAAAACTGGGCTTGGATTAAGGCAGCCCTTGGTGGAGATATGAGCTTTGATAGCTTTGTTATCCTTCCTGCTCATGTATTTAAGACTCAGCAACGCTTGGCAGAGTACAAGGAATTCTTTGAGCCACAACTTTCTGACCTTGCTCTTAGCCGTAACATCGGCATGGGAATCAAGGAAATTGCAGCGCGTGTTGACTTGATTAACCGTGAAAAAGCTGCAGTCGAAGCAGTTGTTCTTCAATACGGAAATGCATAAATAAGCCTAAAATAAAAAGAAAACTCAGCTATCTCATGTAAAATGCAGAGAGTTGAGTTTTTTTTAAGGCAAATTTGGTATAATGGTTTTAATAAGGAGGAGTTTCTCATGATAAAAATCTTATTGGTTGAGGATGACCTAGGTCTGTCAAATTCAGTATTTGACTTTTTAGACGATTTTGCGGATGTTATGCAGGTATTTGATGGTGAAGAAGGTCTCTACGAAGCTGAAAGTGGTGTCTATGACTTGATTTTGCTCGATTTGATGTTGCCAGAAAAAAATGGTTTCCAAGTCTTAAAAGAATTGCGTGAAAAGGGAATTACGACACCAGTTCTGATCATGACCGCCAAGGAAAGTTTGGATGACAAGGGACATGGATTTGAACTGGGAGCGGATGATTATCTGACCAAGCCTTTCTACCTAGAAGAACTCAAAATGCGGATTCAGGCCCTTCTCAAACGTTCAGGCAAGTTTAATGAAAATACGCTATCTTATGGAGATATTCTCATCAATTTATCAACAAATACCGTTAAGGTTGAAGATACTCCAGTCGAATTGCTGGGGAAAGAGTTCGATTTACTAGTTTATTTCCTTCAAAATCAAAATGTTATTTTGCCTAAGACGCAGATTTTTGATCGTCTATGGGGATTTGATAGTGACACAACGATTTCAGTTGTCGAAGTTTATGTTTCAAAAGTCCGTAAGAAATTAAAAGGAACCACTTTTGCAGATAATTTGCAAACCTTGCGCAGTGTTGGGTATATTTTAAAAGATGTTCAGTAAACTAAAAAAAACATGGTATGCGGATGATTTTAGTTATTTTATCCGCAACTTTGGTGTCTTCACTCTGATTTTCTCTACCATGACTCTGATTATTTTACAGGTCATGCACTCGAGTCTCTATACTTCAGTGGATGATAAGCTCCACGTACTAAGTGAAAATCCTCAAGCAGTTATTCAACTGGCAGTGAATAGGGCAACAGAAGAGATTAAAGATTTAGAAAATGCTAGGGCGGACGCTAGTAAAGTAGAAATAAAACCTAATGTCAGTTCCAATACGGAAGTCATTCTCTTTGATAAGGACTTTACTCAACTTCTTTCTGGAAATCGATTTTTGGGCTTGGATAAGATTAGGTTAGAGAAAAAAGAACTAGGCCATATCTACCAGATTCAGGTTTTTAATAGCTATGGGCAGGAAGAAATCTATCGCATGATTTTGATGGAAACCAATATCAGTTCGGTTTCAACCAATATCAAGTATGCTGCTGTCTTGATAAATACCAGTCAGTTGGAGCAGGCCAGTCAAAAGCATGAGCAATTGATTGTCGTTGTGATGGTAAGTTTCTGGATTTTGTCTTTGCTTGCAAGTCTTTATCTAGCTCGGGTTAGTGTTCGACCCCTGCTTGAGAGCATGCAGAAGCAGCAGTCCTTTGTGGAAAATGCCAGTCATGAGTTACGGACTCCACTTGCAGTTTTGCAAAATCGCTTAGAGACCCTTTTCCGTAAGCCAGAAGCTACCATTATGGATGTGAGCGAAAGTATTGCATCGAGTTTGGAAGAAGTCCGAAATATGCGTTTTTTGACGACAAACTTGCTGAACTTAGCTCGGAGAGATGATGGGATTAAGCCGGAGCTTGCAGAAGTTCCAACTAGTTTTTTCAATACGACTTTCACAAACTATGAGATGATTGCTTCGGAAAATGATCGTGTCTTCCGTTTTGAAAATCGTATCCATCGTCCGATTGTCACAGACCAGCTTCTCTTGAAGCAGTTGATGACTATCCTATTTGATAATGCTGTCAAGTATACTGAAGAGGATGGTGAAATTGATTTTCTTATCTCGGCGACCGATCGTAATCTGTATTTACTGGTTTCTGATAATGGAGTCGGTATTTCGACAGAAGATAAAAAGAAAATTTTTGATCGTTTTTATCGAGTGGACAAGGCTAGAACTCGTCAAAAAGGTGGTTTCGGTTTAGGATTATCTCTGGCCAAGCAAATTGTAGATGCGCTTAAAGGAACCATTACTGTTAAAGATAATAAACCCAAGGGAACAATCTTTGAAGTGAAGATTGCTATCCACACACCATCGAAAAAGAAAAAATAAAAAGAGTCTGGGGCAAAAGTCTAACCTTAAATATAAAAAGCGAACAAAACAAGTTATCTGACACTCAGAATTCTGTTTTGTTCGCTTTTTTGTCTAATCTATCGATTTTAAAAACTTATAATAAAGAATTCCTAAAATCAAAATCCTTTTGTCCCAGACTCTTTTGGATTTATTTTCTACGTTTTCGTTTGATAATAGACCGTTGAACTTTTAAAACAAGTAAGCTGGATCCGATTGCTGCGGCAAAGGCAAGAGCAGTTGATAATTTTAATGCTAAAAAGATAAAACTAAAGATAGCAATACAGATACAAAAAACAGCGATATTAACAAAAAATAAAATTTCTTTGAGATTGCTATCAGCTTGTGCTTCAGGTGTATAAGCTTGATAATGAGGAAGTTGTTGGTTTAATTCTTCTTGATAGTCTACCTCATAGGATTGTAATTTTCTTGCGGGCATGATTCTCTCCTTAACAGTACATACCTATTTTATCATTTTTTCAGCAGAGAATTATTACAGAAAGGTTACAAAAAGAATAAAGTCCCTTTTCATTTTCAAAGCATGGCTGATTTTGGAGAAATGTGGTATAATTTTTCTTATGGAAAAGATTGTCATTACAGCAACTGCTGAAAGTATTGAACAAGTCGAACAACTACTCGAAGCTGGCGTAGACCGTATCTATGTCGGTGAGAAAGATTTTGGCCTTCGTCTGCCAACGACCTTTAGTTATGACCAATTACGTGAAATCGCTAAGTTGGTTCATGATGCTGGTAAGGAATTGATCGTTGCGGTCAATGCTCTCATGCACCAAGATATGATGGACCGTATCAAGCCTTTCCTTGATTTCTTGGAAGAAATTAAGACAGACTACATTACGATTGGGGATGCAGGTGTCTTTTACGTAGTCAACCGCGATGGTTACTCCTTTAAGACTATCTACGATGCTTCAACTATGGTGACAAGCAGTCGTCAGATTAACTTCTGGGGACAAAAGGCTGGCGCATCTGAAGCTGTTTTGGCGCGTGAAATTCCATCGGCTGAACTCTTCAAAATGCCAGAGATTTTGGAAATTCCTGCTGAAGTTTTGGTTTACGGTGCCAGTGTCATCCATCATTCTAAACGTCCGCTCTTGCAAAATTACTATAACTTTACACATATCGATGATGAAAAGACTCGCAAGCGTGACTTTTTCTTGTCTGAGCCAAGTGATCCTGAGAGTCACTATTCCATTTTTGAAGACAATCATAGGACCCACATCTTTGCCAACAATGACCTTGATTTGATGATCAAATTAACAGAATTGGTAGAGCATGGTTTTACTCACTGGAAGCTAGAAGGGCTCTACACTCCTGGTCAGAACTTTGTTGAGATTGTAAAACTCTTTATCCAAGCTCGTAGCTTGATCCAAGAGGGTAACTTTAGCCATGACCAAGCCTTCTTGCTGGATGAAGAAGTGCGTAAACTTCACCCTAAAAACCGTTTCCTTGATACAGGATTTTATGACTACGATCCTGACATGGTTAAATAAAGTAAATGATTCGTTGAGAGAAGGAAGATTTAAAATTTCTTCTCTCAATTTTTTGTATTTCTTCACTATTTTAAAAAAATCAGCAGGCTAGGATGCTCTATTTGATGGGATTTTTCAGGCAAGTAACCTTTTTGAGTTTGAAAATTATCCTATGTTTGCAGGTGCCAAATAGCCCTTTTTTTGGTATAATTTTTTATAATGAAAACGATTGGTAATCGCTATGTTGTGGTGGATTTAGAGGCAACTAGCACAGGTAGTAAGGCTAAAATTATTCAAGTGGGAATTGTCGTGATTGAGGACGGAAAAATCGTCGATCACTATACGACGGATATCAATCCACATGAACCCTTGGATGCTCATATCAAAGAACTGACAGGATTGACAGACCAACGTCTGGCGCAAGCACCTGATTTTTCGCAAGTTGCTAGAAAAATCTTTGACTTGGTGGAGGATGGGATTTTTGTAGCCCACAATGTTCAGTTTGATGCCAATCTTTTGGCGGAAAATTTATTTTTTGAAGGTTATGAGCTAAGAAATCCTCGTGTTGATACGGTCGAATTGTCCCAGGTCTTTTTCCCTGAACTGGAAAAATATAGCTTGCCTATTTTGTGCCGGGAATTAGGAATTCCTCTAAAACACGCTCACACAGCCCTTTCAGATGCCCAAGCTACAGCGGAATTACTTCTTTTTTTACGAGAAAAGATGGCACAACTTCCTAAAGGACTCTTGGAACGCTTGCTGGAAATGGCTGACGCCCTCCTATATGAGTCCTACCTGGTTATTGAAGAAATTTATCGCAGCCAATCTATTCTGAGTTCTTCAGATTTGGTCCAAGTTCAAGGACTGTATTTCAAGAAAACTGCAGATCCCATGGAGTCACGAAAACTATCTCAAGATTTTTCTAAAAATATTTCTCTGTTGAATCTTGAAGTGAGGGAGGAGCAAGAAAATTTTGCTAAAGAGGTTGGCTTGCTATTGAAAGATGAGCCTGTATCATTAATTCAAGCGCCGACTGGGATTGGGAAAACTTATGGCTATCTCTTACCCGCTTTATCTCAAGCCAAAGAGCATCAGATTGTCCTTAGCGTTCCGACAAAGATTCTTCAAAATCAAATCATGGAAGAAGAAGGTAAACGTCTCAAGGAAGTGTTCCATATAGATATTCATAGTTTAAAGGGGCCTCAAAATTATTTGAAGTTGGATGCCTTTTATCGTTCCTTGCAGGAAAATGATGAAAATCGCTTATTTAGACGCTTTAAAATGCAAGTCTTGGTCTGGCTGACAGAGACAGAGACAGGAGATTTGGATGAAATTGGTCAACTCTACCGTTACCAACATTTTCTAACAGATCTTCGTCATGACGGGAATTTATCATCTCAAAGCTTATTTGTGACGGAAGATTTTTGGAAACGTAGTCAAGAAAGAGCACAAACCTGCAAGCTTTTAGTGACCAATCATGCCTATCTTGTAACCAGACTTGAAGATAATCCTGAATTTGTCAGTGACCGTTTACTGATTATCGATGAAGTTCAAAAAGTTTTGTTGGCTTTAGAAAATCTGCTTCAAGAGACCTACGATATCCAGTATATTATTGATTTAGTTGATAAGGCCTTACTGGAGGAGCAAAATAAGGTCCAGCAACGAATACTAGAAAGTATTCGCTTTGAGTGCTTCTACTTGATAGAACAATTTCAGTCTGGTAAATCTAGGAAAAATATCTTAGATTCTCTAGCCAATCTCCATCAGTATTTTTTAGAATTAGAAGTAGAAGGTTTTGAGGAACTGGTTCGCTATTTTACAGCTGACCGAGATTACTGGCTTGAAGCAATTGAAACGAGTCAAAAGAAAATTCAAATTTCTTCTACAAAATCTGGCCGTATTCTTCTGTCCTCTTTAATACCTGAGAGTTGTCAAGTCTTGGGAGTATCGGCTACTCTTGAGATTAGTCAGAGAGTTTCTTTGGCCGACCTTTTAGGCTATCCTGAAGCCAAATTTGTCAAGATTGAAGCTCGTAGAAAACAGGACCAAGAAGTGGTCTTGGTCAAAGATTTCCCTCTGGTGACAGAAACTTCCTTAGAAGTCTATGCCAAAGAGGTAGCTGATTTACTAGTGGAAATTCAAGCTTTCCAGCAACCGATTTTGGTTCTCTTTACCGCTAAAGATATGCTTCTAGCAGTTTCAGACATACTTCCTGTAAGCCATCTGGCCCAGTATAAAAATGGAGATGTTCATCAGCTAAAGAAGCGCTTTGAAAAAGGAGAACAACAAATCTTGCTTGGTGCAGCAAGTTTCTGGGAGGGAGTTGATTTTTCAAGTCATCCTTTTGTGATTCAAGTTGTACCAAGACTTCCTTTCCAAAATCCCCAAGAGCCCTTGACGAAAAAGATCAATCAGGAACTAATTCAAGAAGGGAAAAATGCCTTTTATGATTATCAATTGCCAATGGCCATTATTCGTTTAAAACAGGCTTTGGGAAGAAGTATGAGACGCGAACACCAACGTTCCTTAACTCTTATTTTGGATAGGAGAATTGTCGGAAAGCGATATGGCAAACAAATAGTAGCATCTCTAGCAAAAGAAGCGACTGTTAAAACCATCTCTCGATCCGAAGTTGATGAGGCTATTGATAGATTTTTTAATGAACTTTGATAAATAGTATTGTATGAAAGTATAAGGTTAGTGTATATGAAACGTTCTCTCGACTCCAGAGTCGATTATAGTTTGCTATTGCCAGTATTTTTTCTACTGGTTATTGGCGTGGTGGCTATCTATATAGCTGTTAGTCATGATTATCCAAATAATATTTTGCCCATTTTAGGGCAGCAGGTCGCATGGATTGCCTTGGGGCTTGTGATTGGTTTTGTGGTCATGCTCTTTAATACAGAATTTCTTTGGAAAGTGACCCCCTTTCTATATATTTTAGGCTTGGGACTTATGGTCTTACCGATCGTCTTTTATAATCCAAGCTTAGTTGCATCAACAGGTGCCAAAAACTGGGTATCGGTAAATGGTGTTACCTTGTTCCAGCCGTCAGAATTTATGAAGATATCCTATATCCTCATGTTGGCTCGTGTGATTGTCCAGTTTACCAAAAAACATAAGGAATGGAAACGCACAGTTCCGCTGGACTTCTTGTTGATTTTCTGGATGATTCTCTTTACCATTCCAGTCCTAGTTCTTTTGGCACTTCAAAGTGACTTGGGGACGGCTTTGGTTTTTGTAGCCATTTTCTCAGGAATCGTTTTATTATCAGGGGTTTCTTGGAAAATTATTATTCCAGTATTTGTGACTGCTGTAACAGGAGTTGCTGGTTTCTTAGTTATCTTTCTTAGCAAGGATGGACGAGCTTTTCTTCACCAGATTGGAATGCCGACCTACCAAATCAATCGGATTTTGGCTTGGCTCAATCCCTTTGAGTTTGCCCAAACAACGACTTATCAGCAGGCTCAAGGGCAGATTGCCATTGGGAGTGGTGGCTTATTCGGCCAAGGTTTTAATACTTCAAATCTGCTTATTCCAGTTCGTGAGTCAGATATGATTTTCACGGTCATTGCAGAAGATTTTGGCTTTATTGGCTCTGTCCTGGTTATTGTCCTTTACCTCATGTTGATTTACCGTATGTTGAAGATTACTCTCAAATCAAATAACCAGTTCTACACCTATATTTCCACTGGTTTGATTATGATGTTGCTCTTCCACATTTTTGAAAATATCGGTGCTGTAACGGGCTTGCTTCCTTTGACCGGGATTCCACTGCCTTTCATTTCGCAAGGGGGATCAGCTATTATCAGTAATTTAATTGGTGTTGGCTTGCTTTTATCGATGAGTTACCAGACTAATCTAGCTGAAGAAAAGAGTGGAAAAGTCCGATTCAAGCGGAAAAAGGTTGTATTAAAACAAATCAAATAAGGAGAAAATCATGGTAAAAGTAGCAGTTATGTTAGCTCAGGGCTTTGAAGAAATTGAAGCTTTGACAGTTGTAGATGTCTTGCGTCGTTCAAATATTACTTGTGATATGGTTGGTTTTGAAAAGCAAGTAACGGGTTCGCATGCAATCCAAGTAAGAGCAAATCATGTCTTTGATGGAGATTTATCAGACTATGACATGATTGTTCTTCCTGGCGGTATGCCTGGTTCTGCACATTTGCGCGATAATCAGGCCTTGATTCAAGAGTTGCAAAGATTCGAGCAAGAAGGGAAGAAACTAGCAGCCATTTGTGCGGCACCAATTGCCCTCAACCAAGCAGGGCTATTGAAAAACAAGCAGTACACTTGTTATGATGGTGTTCAAGAGCAAATCCTTGATGGTCACTACGTCAAGGAAACAGTAGTGGTAGATGGTCACTTGACAACCAGTCGAGGTCCCTCGACAGCCCTTGCCTTTGCCTACGAGTTGGTAGAGCAACTAGGAGGAGACGCAGAGACTTTACGAACAGGAATGCTCTATCGAGATGTCTTTGGTAAAAATCAGTAAAACGGGAGTTATTCTCTCGTTTTTTATGTGGAAAAATCAGGGAAATCATCGCTTTTTTCATAAAAAAATGCTATAATGAAGGGTATGAAATATCACGATTATATCTGGGATTTAGGTGGAACTTTACTGGATAATTATGAAATTTCAACAGCTGCATTTGTTGAAACATTGGCACTGTATGGCATTATACAAGACCATGACAGTGTCTATCAAGCTTTAAAGGTTTCTACTGATTTGGCGATTGAGACATTCGCTCCCAATTTAGAGAATTTTTTAGAAAAGTACAAGGAAAATGAAGCCAGAGAGCTTGAACACCCGATTTTATTTGAAGGAGTTTTTGACCTATTGGAAGACATTTCAAATCAAGGTGGCCGTCATTTTTTGGTCTCTCATCGAAATAATCAGGTTTTGGAAATTTTAGAAAAAACCTCTATAGCAGCTTATTTTACAGAAGTGGTGACTTCTAGCTCAGGCTTTAAGAGAAAGCCAAATCCCGAGTCCGTGCTTTATTTAAGAAAAAAGTATCAGATTAGCTCAGGTCTTGTCATTGGTGATCGACCGATTGATATCGAAGCAGGTCAAGCTGCAGGACTTGATACCCACTTGTTTACCAGTATCGTGAATTTAAGACAAGTATTAGACATATAAGAAAAAGGAATAAGATGACAGAAGAAATCAAAAATCTGCAGGCACAGGATTATGATGCCAGTCAAATTCAAGTTTTAGAGGGCTTAGAGGCTGTTCGTATGCGTCCAGGAATGTATATCGGGTCAACTTCAAAAGAAGGTCTTCACCATCTAGTCTGGGAAATTGTTGATAACTCAATTGATGAGGCCCTGGCAGGATTTGCCAGCCATATTCAAGTTTTTATTGAGCCAGATGATTCGATTACTGTTGTCGATGATGGGCGTGGTATCCCAGTCGATATTCAGGAAAAAACAGGCCGTCCTGCTGTTGAGACCGTCTTTACAGTCCTTCACGCTGGAGGAAAGTTCGGCGGTGGCGGATACAAGGTTTCAGGTGGTCTTCACGGAGTAGGGTCATCAGTCGTTAATGCTCTTTCCACTCAATTAGACGTCCATGTCCACAAAAACGGTAAGATTCATTACCAAGAATACCGTCGTGGTCATGTTGTCGCAGATCTTGAAATAGTTGGAGATACGGATAAAACAGGAACAACTGTTCACTTCACACCGGACCCAAAAATCTTCACTGAAACAACAATCTTTGATTTTGATAAATTAAATAAACGGATTCAAGAGTTGGCCTTTCTAAATCGCGGTCTTCAAATTTCAATTACAGATAAGCGTGAAGGTTTGGAACAAACCAAGCATTATCATTATGAAGGTGGGATTGCTAGTTACGTTGAATATATCAACGAGAACAAGGATGTAATCTTTGATACACCAATCTATACAGACGGTGAGATGGATGATATCACAGTTGAGGTAGCCATGCAGTACACAACTGGTTACCATGAAAATGTCATGAGTTTCGCCAATAATATTCATACCCATGAAGGTGGAACGCATGAACAAGGTTTCCGTACAGCCTTGACACGTGTTATCAACGATTATGCTCGTAAGAATAAGTTACTGAAAGACAATGAAGATAATTTAACTGGGGAAGATGTCCGCGAAGGATTAACTGCAGTTATCTCAGTTAAACACCCAAATCCACAGTTTGAAGGACAAACCAAGACCAAATTGGGAAATAGCGAAGTGGTCAAGATTACCAATCGCCTCTTCAGTGAAGCCTTCTCCGATTTCCTCATGGAAAATCCACAGATTGCCAAGCGTATCGTGGAAAAAGGGATTTTGGCTGCCAAGGCTCGTGTGGCTGCCAAGCGTGCGCGTGAAGTCACTCGTAAAAAATCTGGTTTGGAAATTTCCAACCTTCCAGGGAAACTAGCAGACTGTTCTTCTAACAATCCTGCTGAAACAGAACTCTTCATCGTCGAAGGAGACTCAGCTGGTGGATCAGCCAAATCTGGTCGTAACCGTGAGTTTCAGGCTATCCTTCCAATTCGCGGTAAGATTTTGAACGTTGAAAAAGCTAGCATGGATAAGATTCTTGCTAACGAAGAGATTCGTAGTCTATTTACAGCGATGGGAACAGGATTTGGCGCAGAATTTGATGTTTCGAAAGCCCGTTACCAAAAACTCGTTTTGATGACCGATGCCGATGTCGATGGAGCCCACATTCGTACCCTTCTTTTGACCTTGATTTATCGTTATATGAAACCAATCCTAGAAGCTGGTTATGTTTATATCGCCCAACCACCAATCTATGGTGTCAAGGTTGGAAGCGAGATTAAAGAATATATCCAGCCGGGTGCAGATCAAGAAATCAAACTCCAAGAAGCTTTAGCCCGTTATAGTGAAGGTCGTACCAAACCGACTATTCAGCGTTATAAGGGGCTAGGTGAAATGGACGATCATCAGCTGTGGGAAACAACCATGGATCCCGAACATCGCTTGATGGCTAGAGTTTCTGTAGATGATGCTGCAGAAGCAGATAAAATCTTTGATATGTTGATGGGGGATCGAGTAGAGCCTCGTCGTGAGTTTATCGAAGAAAATGCTGTCTATAGTACACTTGATGTCTAAAAAATAGGGAGAAGTAGTTCCCTTGGTCTAAAAAATATGATATAATCGTTACGATTGTTTCAAGTAAAAAAGGAGTTTGATATGTCTAATGGACAACTAATTTATTTAATGGTTGCAATTGCAGTCATTTTAGTTCTGGCTTATGTAGTGGCAATCTTTCTACGTAAGCGAAACGAGGGGAGATTAGAGGCGCTAGAAGAAAGAAAAGAAGAACTATACAATCTTCCAGTAAATGATGAAGTAGAAGCTGTAAAAAATATGCACTTGATTGGACAAAGTCAAGTGGCTTTCCGTGAATGGAATCAAAAATGGGTCGATTTATCTCTCAACTCTTTTGCCGATATTGAAAATAATCTCTTTGAAGCAGAAGGCTATAACCATTCATTTCGTTTTCTCAAGGCCAGTCATCAAATTGACCAAATTGAGAGTCAAATTACTTTGATTGAAGAAGATATTGCTGAAATTCGCAATGCTTTGGCAGACTTAGAGAAGCAAGAATCTAAAAATAGTGGTCGTGTTCTTCATGCTTTGGATTTATTTGAGGAACTTCAGCATAGAGTTGCTGAAAATTCAGAACAGTATGGTCAAGCCTTGGATGAAATTGAAAAACAATTAGAAAATATCCAATCTGAATTTTCACAATTTGTAACCTTGAATTCATCGGGTGACCCTGTGGAAGCCGCAGTGATTTTGGATAATACAGAAAATCACATTTTGGCCTTAAGTCATATTGTGGATCGTGTTCCAGCCTTGGTTACGACGCTTTCTACAGAATTGCCAGATCAATTACAGGATTTGGAAGCCGGTTATCGTAAACTAATTGATGCTAATTATCATTTTGTTGAAACGGATATTGAAGCACGTTTCCACTTGCTTTATGAAGCATTCAAGAAAAACCAAGAGAATATTCGTCAGTTGGAATTGGATAATGCCGAATATGAGAATGGACAGGCACAAGAGGAAATCAATGCCTTGTATAATATTTTTACTCGAGAAATTGCTGCTCAGAAAGTAGTGGAAAATCTACTTGCAACTCTTCCAACTTACCTTCAACATATGAAAGAGAATAATACTTTATTGGGAGAAGATATTGCACGTTTGAACAAGACCTATTTACTTCCTGAGACAGTTGCAAGCCATGTTCGTCGTATTCAGACAGAATTAGAGAATTTTGAGGCAGCTATTGTTGAGGTAACTTCAAATCAAGAAGAGCCAACCCAAGCTTATTCAGTTCTTGAAGAAAATCTTGAGGATTTACAAACTCAACTAAAAGATATTGAAGATGAGCAAATTTCAGTTAGTGAGCGCCTGACACAAATTGAGAAAGATGATATTAATGCACGTCAAAAGGCCAATGTTTATGTCAATCGTCTCCATACTATCAAGCGATACATGGAAAAACGCAATCTGCCAGGTATTCCACAAACTTTCTTGAAGTTATTCTTTACGGCAAGCAATAATACCGAGGATTTAATGGTTGAGTTAGAACAAAAAATGATTAACATTGAATCTGTTACCCGAGTTCTTGAAATTGCAACGAATGATATGGAAGCTTTAGAAACGGAAACTTATAATATTGTACAATATGCAACTTTGACAGAGCAACTCTTGCAATATTCTAACCGCTATCGCTCATTTGATGAACGCATTCAAGAAGTATTTAACGAAGCTTTAGATATTTTTGAAAAAGAATTTGATTATCACGCTTCATTTGACAAGATTTCTCAAGCATTGGAAGTGGCAGAGCCTGGTGTAACCAATCGCTTTGTTACCTCATATGAGAAAACACGTGAAACGATTCGTTTTTAAAAAGCTTAGTTCATTCTAAGCTTTTTTCTTTACTCAAAAGCCATGAGTTTACTTATTTATCATTGAAATTAATGCTTGGTTTTGATATTATTTAAATATGAAGAAAGATAGAACAAAGCGTGGTAGTCACGCTAAAATGGGACGGAGTAAAAGAG
>NZ_VMMT01000026.1:13747-15052 GCF_013277355.1 Streptococcus sp. 1343 | reverse complement strand
TATCTGCAACCTCAAAGCTGTGCTTTGAGCAACCTGCGGCTAGTTTCCTAGTTTGCTCTTTGATTTTCATTGAGTATTAAATTGTGCTATCGATTGTCATCATCTTGCTAGAAAAAGGGATTGAAGGCCTTTTCGTGAGCGATAGTAGTAGCTGGACCATGTCCTGGATAGACATCGTAGTTTGGTAGGGTGAAGAGTTGGGTCTGGATACTATGAAGGAGTTGCTCCATGCTACCAGTCGGAAGGTCGGTCCGTCCGATAGTTTCGCGGAATAGAGCATCTCCCGTCAAGACTAGGTGAGCATCAGGAAAGACTAGGGAAACACCACCGATAGAGTGCCCTGGGGTCGGTAGAACCTTAAAACGAAATTCCTCTAGTTGGTATTCTTCGTGAAAGACAAAGGTGTGTTCTGCAGGTTTTGTGACCACATCTGCCATATCATCGTGGCGAGGGAGACCGGAGAGATTATCGACAGGAGTGTAGAGCCAGCTGGCTTCGCTCTCTGCGATATAGACAGGAGGATTGCCAAACGTCTCGCGAACCAAGTCCAGACTCATGATATGGTCATAATGGGCGTGGGTCAAGAGAATAGCACAGATCGGTTTGTTGATCTTCTCGATTGTCTGACGAATGGCTTCCCAATGACTACCAGGATCGACGACGATGAGGTGCTTTTCGCCTTCTAGATAATAGGTATTTTCATAGGCAACAGGATTCACGGTTTTATGGATTTTCATACTAGCTCCAATCTCAAAGAATGTACTAATACTCTTCGAAAATCTCTTCAAACCGCGTCAACTTTATCTGCAACCTCAAAGCAGTGCTTTGAACAGCCTGCGGCTAGCTTTCTAGTTTGCTCTTTGATTTTCATTGAGTATAAATTAAGTATAGCACAGTTAGGGAGAATAGGTAAGGATTTAAAATGAACTTAAAAACCAGCATAACTAGATGAAGACAGGTTGGTTATCAATTTATCACTATTGGAGAGGTGTCAATTGCCCTTCATAGGTTGCATAAACTCCGTCATTAGCTTGTTTGATAGACGTGATGTTTAGAGTGCTACCGTAGTTGGCTTCTCATTTGTCGCTATATTCACTATAAGTTATCCTACTGGGCAGGTTCTGGTCGTTAGCATAGTATTGAACGAGTTTTTTATAGCTTTGCTGGCTGAATAGGAACAGGCAGCAAACTCCTAACATTAGGAGAGCAAAGATAGAAATAGCAGTTTTTTCATAGGTATTCTCTTTATAAACTAAAGGATAGAAGAAAGTATCTTGAGGATTTTTATACTCTTCAAAAATCTCT
>NZ_VMMT01000026.1:0-13689 GCF_013277355.1 Streptococcus sp. 1343 | reverse complement strand
TGACTTCGTCAGTTCTATTTACAACCTCAAAGCGGTGCTTTGAGCAACCTGCGGCTAGTTTCCTAGTTTGCTCTTTGATTTTCATTGAGTATTAATTCCAAAATCCAGTCAAGGTACCAGTGTATGTGATACGTTTATCTTTCGTATCTTCAGGGAAATTGGGGAAGTCAAAAAGTCTTTGGGTTACAATATGGTTTCCGTTCTTCTATCTCTTCTTCTATCACCTAAGTTTAAAATCTAACTTCGTAGTATATTATGGGCCAATAATTCAGAATTATCAAGCAATTTTGAATTATTTTTTTCTTATTCTGTTCCAATCTAGTTTTCATATTCTTAAAAAAGTGATAAAATGGTAGGAAGAATTGGAGAGTAGAGATGCCGAAAGAAGTGAATTTAACAGGCGAAGAAGTTGTCGCTTTAACCAAAGAATATTTAACGGAAGAGGATGTCCATTTTGTCCATAAGGCCTTGGTCTATGCGGTGGATTGTCATAGTGGTCAATACCGCAAATCAGGCGAGCCTTATATCATTCACCCTATTCAAGTGGCAGGTATTCTAGCCAAACTCAAGCTGGATGCTGTAACGGTAGCTTGTGGTTTCTTGCATGATGTGGTGGAAGATACAGATGCGACCTTGGATGATTTGGAAAGAGAGTTTGGTCCCGATGTGCGCGTGATTGTTGACGGAGTCACCAAGCTTGGCAAGGTCGAGTACAAGTCTCACGAAGAGCAGTTGGCTGAAAATCATCGCAAGATGCTCATGGCCATGTCTGAGGACATCCGCGTTATCTTGGTCAAACTGTCTGACCGCTTGCACAATATGCGAACCCTGAAACATCTTCGAAAAGACAAGCAGGAGCGCATTTCCAAAGAAACTATGGAAATCTATGCCCCACTTGCTCACCGTTTGGGGATTTCCAGTGTCAAATGGGAATTGGAAGACCTGTCTTTCCGTTATCTCAACCCGACAGAGTTTTACAAGATTACCAATATGATGAAGGAAAAGCGCAGAGAGCGTGAAGCCTTGGTGGATGAGGTAGTCACAAAATTAGAGGAGTATACGATAGATCGTCACTTGAAAGGGAAGATTTATGGTCGTCCCAAGCATATTTACTCAATTTTCCGCAAAATGCAGGACAAGAGAAAACGGTTTGAGGAAATCTATGACCTGATTGCCATTCGTTGTATTTTGGATACCCAAAGTGATGTTTATGCCATGCTTGGTTATGTGCATGAACTTTGGAAACCCATGCCTGGTCGCTTTAAGGACTACATCGCTAACCGCAAGGCAAATGGTTACCAGTCTATCCATACGACTGTCTATGGGCCAAAAGGACCGATTGAATTCCAAATTCGGACCAAGGCCATGCACGAGGTGGCTGAGTACGGGGTTGCGGCTCACTGGGCTTATAAGAAAGGCGTTAAGGGGCAGGTTAACAGTAAGGAGTCTGCTATTGGGATGAACTGGATCAAGGAGATGATGGAGCTTCAAGATCAGGCTGATGATGCCAAGGAATTTGTGGACTCTGTTAAGGAAAACTATCTGGCTGAGGAGATTTACGTCTTTACACCAGATGGAGCTGTCCGTTCTCTTCCAAAAGATTCAGGACCTATTGACTTTGCTTATGAAATCCATACTAAAGTCGGTGAAAAAGCGACTGGTGCCAAGGTCAACGGCCGTATGGTTCCACTGACAACCAAGCTCAAAACAGGGGATCAGGTTGAAATTGTCACCAACCCCAACTCCTTTGGACCTAGCCGCGACTGGCTCAATATGGTCAAGACCAGCAAGGCGCGCAACAAGATTCGTCAGTTTTTTAAAAACCAAGATAAGGAATTATCTGTTAATAAGGGTCGTGAAATGTTGATGACCCAGTTCCAAGAAAATGGCTATGTGGCCAATAAATTTATGGACAAGCGTCATATGGACCAAGTCCTGCAAAAGACCAGCTACAAGACAGAAGACTCCCTCTTTGCGGCCATTGGTTTTGGGGAAATCGGTGCTATTACTGTCTTTAATCGTCTGACTGAAAAGGAACGTCGTGAAGAAGAACGTGCCAAGGCCAAGGCTGAGGCAGAAGAACTTGTCAAAGGTGGCGAGGTCAAGGTTGAAAATAAAGAAACCCTCAAGGTCAAGCATGAAGGTGGTGTGGTCATTGAAGGTGCTTCTGGTCTCCTAGTGCGGATTGCCAAGTGTTGTAACCCCGTGCCTGGTGATGATATTGTCGGCTACATTACCAAGGGTCGTGGTGTGGCTATTCACCGTGTGGACTGTATGAACCTGCGCGCCCAAGAAAACTACGAGCAACGTCTCCTTGATGTGGAGTGGGAAGGTCAGTACTCTAGCTCAAATAAAGAGTATATGGCTCATATTGATATTTATGGCCTCAACCGTACAGGATTGTTGAACGATGTACTGCAAGTTCTCTCAAACACAACCAAGAATATTTCAACAGTCAATGCCCAACCAACCAAGGATATGAAATTTGCCAATATCCATGTGTCCTTTGGCATTACCAACCTCTCGACGCTGACTACGGTTGTGGACAAGATTAAGAGTGTGCCAGAAGTTTACTCTGTCAAACGAACCAACGGTTAATTGTCTGAGTTCTTACTAGAAAGGCTATTATGAAAATCATTATCCAACGTGTTAAAAAAGCCCAAGTCAGTATCGAAGGTCAGGTTCAGGGAAAAATCAATCAGGGGCTCTTATTGCTGGTTGGTGTTGGACCAGAGGACCAAGAGGAAGATTTGGACTATGCTGTGAGAAAACTGGTCAATATGCGGATTTTTTCAGATGCAGAAGGCAGGATGAACCTATCTGTCAAAGATATTGAAGGAGAAATCCTTTCTATTTCCCAGTTTACCCTCTTTGCGGATACCAAGAAAGGCAATCGTCCAGCCTTTACAGAAGCAGCCAAACCTGATATGGCATCAGACTTCTATGATGTTTTCAACCAAAAACTAGCGCAAGAAGTGCCTGTTCATACAGGTATCTTTGGAGCGGATATGCAGGTTGAGCTGGTCAATGATGGGCCAGTTACCATTATCCTAGATACTAAAAATAGATAAGAAAGATCAAGCCCAGCCGGCTTGGTTTTTCTCATCTATCATAAAATACTCCAAAAGAAATCGGTGCTTGATAGGCTTGGGGAAAGTCTTGTTTCAGGATTTGGCAGGTGCGATAGGAAGGGATGAGATGTCCTAGGATGAGGAGAGTCCCCTGAAGGAAAAGTGGGGTACCACTTAAACATATCAAGGAGAGAATCATCAGGATATCCCATAGGAGAATTTGTAAGGCAAAAGACCAGAATCTCGGTCTAATCTGGGAATAGAATTGACTAAAGTGGTCACAAAGCTGGTTAGAAAGATAGGTCAACAGCACAGGGTGAAAGAAAATGAGCCAACCGCTATAAATCAAAATCCAATCCCAAGTAAGCACCTCTTTAAAAGCCAAAATGCCCAGCATGATTCCATCAATGACAAGGAGCTCAATGGTTTTGATGAAGATGATTTTTTTCATGATAAGCCCTCCTTTTTTCATCTGTTAGTGACGGAATAGTTTATATAATTATTATACAATATTTAGTTGGATTATGGAAGCGCTTACTATCGTTTTTGATATAAAAAATAGATAAGAAAACCCTGAAAATCAAACTTTCAGGGTTGGTTGGGGTACTTGAGAAATTAGTTGATTTTCTCGACATAGAGTTGTTTGGCAATGTCCATATTCACTTGTAAATCATTGTCTTTATTAAGGATAGTGAATGTGTTGCTGAAGCCATCAAACTGCTTGACTTGGAGCTGGTCACCGATGTGAAGTGAGTGCTTATCCAGATAATGGAGAATGTCAAAACTATCATGCACCCGAGTCAGGCGGTAGGCGCCAGCTTCCTTGATATCAGCTAGTGGCAGGTTATTGATTTCAACGAGGAGTTCTCCCTTGGCAGGAATAGTTCCTCCGTGGGGGCAGGTTTTAGGGAAACCTAGCAGTTTATCTAGTCTTTCCACGAACAGGTCAGAGACAGTGTGTTCCAAGACCTCAGCTTCCTCGTGAATCTGGTCACTTGTATAGTCTAAATGATGAACTAGAAAAACTTCAATCAAGCGGTGCTTACGATAGAGCTCAGAGACCAGTTTGAGGCCGAGGTCAGTCAGTAGATAGCCACATTCCTTGTCCTTTAGGATGAGGTTTTCACTCTTCATCCGTTTGATCATTTCAGTTACGGCAGGGGGAGAGACTTGCATGCGGGCAGCAATTTCCTTGTTGGTGATTTTATGCAGGTCTATGCCAATTTCATAAATACACTTTAGATAATCTTCTTTATTCGGGGTCATTCGTTTCCTCTTGTCTAATATCTTTATCTAGTATATCAAAAAAAGCTAGATTTCTCTAGCTGTGACTTTTTATGTTATACTTATTGCAAGAGAAAAAACGAGGAGATGAATATGACAAAAATAGCCCTTCTTTCAGATATTCATGGAAATACCACCGCCTTGGAGGCTGTTTTGGCAGATGCTCGGCAGCTAGGAGTGGATGAATACTGGCTTTTGGGAGACATTCTCATGCCAGGGACAGGGCGTAGAAGGATTTTGGACTTGTTGGCTCAACTACCGATTACAGCTAGAGTTTTGGGAAACTGGGAAGACAGTCTTTGGCATGGTGTCCGCAAGGAATGGGATAGTACTCGTCCCAGTCAACGCTATCTCTTGCGCCAGTGCCAGTATGTTTTAGAGGAAATATCCCTAGAAGAAATCGAATTGCTCCACAATCAACCACTCCAGCTTCATCGTCAGTTTGGGGCTTTGACGGTGGGAATTAGCCATCATCTACCTGATAAGAATTGGGGGCGTGAGTTGATTCATACTGGAGCGCAAGAGGATTTTGACCGCTTGGTGACCAATCCACCTTGTGATATTGCTGTTTATGGTCATATTCACCAGCAGTTGCTTCGTTACGGTACTGGTGGGCAATTGATTGTTAATCCGGGTTCGATTGGGCAGCCTTTCTTTCTAGATGCTCAGTTGCGGAAGGACTTGCGGGCCCAGTATATGATTTTGGAGTTTGATGACAAGGGCTTGGTAGATATGAACTTCCGACGAGTAGACTACGATGTGGCAGCTGAATTGCAGTTGGCTAAAGATCTTAAACTTCCCTATTTTGAGGTTTACTATGAAAGTCTGGTCAATGGTATCCATCATACTCATAATCAGGAATTTCTGAGAGAATTGGCCCAGAAAGAGGGATACGATAGGGAGTTAGATGCCTGGTTGAAAGGTGGTAATGATTGACATTACAACTAAAAAGGGTATAATAAAAGAAAAAGAAGAGTAGAGGCAGGGATGTCTCGTAAAAAGGAGAAGAGGATGCAAATTCCAAGTAGATTTACCATTGCGACTCATATGCTGATAATCATTGCCCTCAAGGGGAAGGAAAGCAAGGTGACCAGTGATTTTTTAGCTGCTAGTGTCGGGGTCAATCCTGTCATTATCAGAAAAACCTTGTCCCAGTTGAAGAAGGCAGAGCTGATTTCAGTCGCGCGTGGAACAGGGGGAACAGAGATTGTCAAGGATCTCAAGGACATTAGTCTATTAGATGTTTATCAAGCGGTTGAGTGTCTTGGTAAGACAGGTCAACTCTTCAGTTTCCATGACAATCCGAATCCAAATTGTCCAGTTGGAGCTCATATTCATGATGTTTTGGATCAAAAATTGGAGAGAATCCAGCTGGCTATGGAGGCTGAACTTGGTCAGACCAGTTTAGAGCAAGTCGTGGCTGATGCAGAGAGTCAAATGAAGGAGTGAATTTTTTTTTAAAACAAGAAAGCTTATGAGAAGGTTTTTATACTCAATGAAAATCAAAAAGCAAACTAGGAAGCTAGCCGCAGGTTGCTCAAAGCACTGCTTTGAGGTTGTAGATAGAACTGACGCAGTCAGTAACCATAGCTACGGTAAGGCGACGCTGACGTGGTTTGAAGAGATTTTCGAAGAGTATTACCTTTTCATAAGCTTTTTATCTATTCTTCCAGGCTTGGTAACGGGTATCAATCAATAATTGGGTGAGGTGTCCCATGGTTTCCCTTTCTTCTGGAGTGAGGGATTGAGCTTGGACGAAGAGATGATGAATGTGTTCGATAGCCTTGAAGGAAGACAAGTCATTGATAGAAGTAATACCAGAATCAAGAATGGTTCCAAAGAAGAGATCGAAGTAGAGATGGAGTTCTTCGTCAGGGACTGTGGCCACCCACTCCTTGAAGGTTGTGTCAACTTGTTGGCTATCACTGTTGGTCTTATCCAGTTGGACGAAGTGCTTGTCCTCAATCTGCCAACTAAAGGTATCGTGCTGGGCGATACCACCTAAGGCAGTACTGTGCACGATGATTTGGTGGGCAGGAATTTCCAGCATCATACCGATAATGGAGCCTTGTGGGATGAAGACCTTGGTTCTCTCCATTATCCTTTGATAGCCCTCAGTTTGTGTCAGCTCTTTATGGAGACCAGGCGCATCAAAGGTATAAACTGCTGTGATCTGATTTTGCGAGCTTTGCTCAATTTGACTAGCAGCATAGATGGCTAGATTTCCTCCCTTGGAATGCCCAGCCAGAATGACCTTTTGCTTAGGATGGTGGGCAAAAAAGTTCTTTAAATAGCGAAGGGCGTGCTTTTGAGCAGGAATTTCCTTCATATAGGTCAGGTGGAAATCTTCCTTCCAGCCAATGATACTGTCATCTGTCCCACGAAAGACAATCAGATAGGTATCAAGAGTGAGGCGGTAGGTCATAGCAGCAAATTGCTTTTGCAGCTCAGGGTCAATGTCGTTGATAAAATGGGAGAGTTTGCAATTTTTGAAGTGTTTGTGTTGAGCTAGCTCATCTAATAGCTGGAGTCGATTTTTACTGGTCAACATGTTAGGATTCCTTGGAACCTGAGGTGCTAGGTCTAAAAGTCGCTGAGGATTTGTGGAGACCAGATTATCAAAGGAGAGGGAGGTTGTTTCTGTTAAGGCTAAAACATCTAATTCATTCAAAGCTAGGTCGTAAAAGGAATCGTATGCGACATCTTTCAGATAGTCAAAAATATTGGTCATAAGAACTCCTTTCTTTTTATTTATCTTAGCAAATTTCCCTCAAATTAGCTAGTAGGATTGGCTCACTTTGTTGGCTAAAAACAAGCTATGTCAAATTCAGTTTCAGACCTTCGAGCATGGAAAAATCTGTTATAATAATAGAAAAGGAGGAGCGCATGCACAAGATTTTATTAGTAGAAGATGATCAGGTTATTCGTCAACAAGTCGGAAAAATGCTCTCTGAATGGGGATTTGAAGTGGTTCTGGTAGAAGACTTTATGGAAGTTTTGAGTCTTTTTGTCCAATCGGAGCCTCATCTGGTCCTCATGGATATTGGACTGCCCTTGTTTAATGGCTATCACTGGTGTCAGGAGATTCGCAAGATTTCCAAGGTACCCATCATGTTTCTGTCTTCGAGAGACCAGGCTATGGATATCGTCATGGCAATCAATATGGGGGCGGATGACTTTGTGACCAAGCCGTTTGATCAGCAGGTTCTTTTAGCCAAGGTTCAGGGTTTGTTGCGCCGTTCCTATGAGTTTGGGCGTGATGAGAGTTTACTGGAATATGCTGGTGTTATCCTCAATACCAAATCCATGGATTTACATTATCAAGGGCAAGTCTTGAATTTGACCAAGAATGAATTCCAGATTTTACGTGTCTTGTTTGAGCATGCAGGCAACATCGTAGCACGTGACGACCTCATGCGGGAGCTTTGGAACAGTGACTTTTTCATTGATGACAATACCCTCTCAGTTAATGTGGCTCGTTTGCGTAAAAAGTTGGAAGAGCAGGGCCTGGTAGGATTTATCGAGACCAAGAAAGGAATAGGGTACGGATTAAAGCATGCTTGATTGGAAACAATTTTTTCTAGCCTATCTGCGCTCCCGTAGTCGTCTTTTGGTTTATCTGCTTTCTTTGACGTTTCTGGTCTTACTCTTTCAGTTTTTATTTGCCAGTTTGGGAACCTACTTTCTCTACTTTTTCCTCTTATGTTGCTTTGTAACCATCTTATTTTTCACTTGGGACATATTGATGGAAATGCAGGTTTATCGCAAGGAAGTTCTCTACGAGGAGAGAGAAGCCAAGTCTCCTTTGGAAGTAGCTTTAGCAGAAAAATTAGAAGTGCGTGAGATGGAACTCTATCAGCAAAGGTCAGATGCCGAAAGAAAACTGACGGATTTGCTGGATTACTATACCTTGTGGGTCCATCAGATTAAGACCCCTATTGCAGCCAATCAACTCTTAGTCGCAGAAGTAGCCGACCGCCAACTAAAGCAGCAGTTAGAACAGGAAATTTTCAAGATCGACTCCTATACCAATTTAGTTTTACAGTACCTGCGTTTAGAAAGTTTCCATGATGATTTGGTCTTAAAGCAGGTTCAAATTGAGGACTTGGTCAAGGAAATAATTCGGAAATATGCTCTTTTCTTTATTCAAAAAGGCCTAAATGTCAATCTACATGACCTTGATAAAGAAATTGTGACGGATAAAAAGTGGCTGCTAGTGGTTATTGAGCAAATCATCTCAAACAGTCTCAAGTACACCAAGGAAGGTGGTCTGGAGATTTATATGGACGGGCAAGAGCTTTGTATCAAGGATACGGGAATCGGGATAAAAAACAGTGATGTCCTCCGAGTCTTTGAACGTGGTTTCTCAGGATACAATGGCCGTTTGACCCAACAGTCCTCTGGCCTTGGCCTCTACCTATCTAAGAAAATTTCTGAAGAACTGGGTCACCAGATTCGTATTGAGTCTGAGGTCGGAAAAGGAACGACAGTGAGAATTAAGTTTGCTCAAGTGAACTTAGTCCTTGAGTGAGAAGAGACGAAAAAGCCTCCGGACTGGAGGCTTTTGTGCTAGGTTCTTATTTCTCAACGCGTGATTTGTTGGCGATATCAGCAAGGATAGCTCCAACAAAGTCATCAACTGAGACAGTTTGTGTTTCTTTTTGGCCATAGCGACGAACGTTGACTGTTCCGTCTTCCATTTCCTTGTCCCCAACGATCAATTGGTAAGGAATCTTGCTTGTTTGTGAAGCACGGATCTTGAACTGCATTTTTTCATTGCGCTCATCTACGTCTGCACGGACACCGCGGTCACGGAGTTTCTTAGCCACTTCCCAAGCGTAGTCCACGTGTTTTTCGTTAGATACTGGGATGAGGGTTACTTGGTGTGGTGCAAGCCATGTTGGGAAGGCACCCTTATAGTTCTCAATCAAAATAGCTGTGAAGCGTTCCATAGTTGAGATAACCCCACGGTGAATCATAACTGGACGGTGTTCTTCGCCATCAGCTCCGATGTATTTAAGGTCGAAGCGTTCTGGAAGTAAGAAGTCAAGTTGGATAGTAGAAAGAGTTTCTTCTTTTCCAAGAGCAGTTTTAACCTGGATATCCAATTTTGGTCCGTAGAAGGCTGCTTCGCCTTCGGCTTCAAAGTAGTCCACACCCATTTCATCAAGGGCTGCACGAAGCATGGTTTGGGCATTTTCCCACATCTCATCGTTGTCAAAGTACTTGTGAGTATCTTGAGGGTCGCGAAGAGAGAGACGGAAGCGGTAGTCAGTCAAGTTGAAGTCTTCATAAACATCGATAATCAACTGAAGGGCACGTTGGAATTCTTCTTGGATTTGTTCTGGAGTAACGAAAAGGTGACCGTCGTTGAGAGACATTTCACGCACACGTTGAAGACCAGTGAGGGCACCAGATTTTTCATAACGGTGCATCATACCGATTTCAGCGATACGGATTGGCAACTCACGGTAAGAGTGAACATGGTGTTTGAAGACTTGGATGTGGTGTGGGCAGTTCATTGGACGAAGGACAAATTCTTCCCCGTCACCCATGTCCATAGTTGGGAATATGTCTTCTTGGTAATGATCCCAGTGACCAGAAGTCTTGTAAAGTTCAACAGAAGCAAGTGGTGGAGTATAAACGTGTTGGTATCCAGAAGCCAACTCTTTGTCAACGATGTAGCGTTCCAACTCACGACGAATAGTCGCACCATTTGGCAACCAGAATGGAAGTCCTTGACCAACTTCTTGTGAAATCATAAAGAGGTCAAGCTCTTTACCAAGTTTACGGTGGTCACGTTCCTTAGCTTCTTCACGCATTTGAAGGTAGTTTTTCAAGTCTTTCTTGTCAAACCAAGCTGTACCGTAGATACGTTGCATCATAGCGTTGTCGCTATTTCCACGCCAGTAAGCACCTGCTACATGGAGAAGGTGGAAGATTTGGATACGACCTGTTGATGGAACGTGAGGTCCACGGCAGAGGTCTACATATTCACCCTGACGATAGATAGTCAAACCGCCTTCGTCTTCTGAGTGTTCTTCAATCAATTCCAACTTGTAAGGGTCATTTTTGAAGATTTCACGTGCCTCGTCTTTAGTCACTTCTTCACGAATAGATGGGAAGTTTTCTTTGACGATTTTTTGCATTTCTTCTTCGATACGAGGAAGGTCTTCGTTAGAGATTTGACCAGCTGTGTTGTCAGTATCGTAGTAGAAACCATCTTCGATGGCTGGACCAACTCCCAAGTGAATGTCTGGGAAAAGACGACGAGCTGCTTGGGCGAACAAGTGAGCTGCTGAGTGACGCAAGATTGGAAGGGCATCTTCGTGATCAGGTGTTACAATTTCGATGCTTCCATCTTCAGTGATAGCACGAGTAGTGTCGATGAGTTTGCCGTTGAATTTACCAGCTAAGGCTTTTTTAGCTAGGGAATTGCTGATAGATTGGGCAATTTCAAAAGTTGTAACGCCAGATTCGAATTCACGAACAGCGCCATCTGGGAAAGTAATGTTAATCATGATGTTCTCCTTACTTATATTATTGACGAATGTGTTAACCCTATTCTGAAAACAGGGACAGAGGATTTTGAAAGCTAGAAAAACAAAAAGCGACATCCTCAAAAGGACGTCGCAACGTGGTTCCACCTTCATTTATGTGCCTCAAAAAAGAGGGACACCTCTGATTGGCTCTAACGTGGCCACCGTTTTATGTTTGCATAAAAGTCAGTAGAGTAGTATCAGTATAGTCTTTCTATGCGTTCTCAGCAACCACGCACTCTCTAGTAGAAAGGGACTAAGTGACTTGTCTCTATGGATTATTATAGCATGATTGTGAGATTTTTCAAGGATTTTGTGAAAGTTTTTTGTTTTTCATTTTTGCAGAATATGCTTGATACCAATACCGGAAGCCATGCCGATCAGAGCAAAGGTTTCATAGGCTAAAAAGTAGACAATGCTAAAATCGTGGAAAGAAATGATAGTAAAGCAAAAGAGCAATCCAATGTCAAAAGGGAAAAAGGGAAACGGTAACCGTAAAGAAGAGAAACGATGAAGGTTACTAACGGAGAAAAGATAAAGATATTTAGAAGATGAGTCCTAGCAGATTGGAACCGGATGAGAGCAGTGAAAATAATTCATAAAGAGGCCAATAAAAAGAAGAATATGACCAGATAGTAGGTGAGATGGAAATAGAATTTACGCATGATAATCACCTCGTTTTAAAAAAACAGACAACTTAAATCTCTTGCTATGATTATTATAGCATGTTTAAAACAAGAAAGTAAATCTGTTGACAAAGAAGTTAGTTATTGGTAGAATAGTGAATGTCGTAAAGACAAATAACTTCTTCTTGGTTACAGGCATGCCAACCTGTCACTCGGATGAAGCCAAATAAAAAGGAGAAACATCATGGCAATCTCAAAAGAGAAAAAAAATGAAATCATTGCACAATATGCACGTCACGAAGGTGATACAGGTTCAGTAGAGGTTCAAGTTGCTGTCCTTACTTGGGAAATCAACCACCTTAACGAACACATCAAACAACACAAAAAAGACCACGCTACTTACCGTGGACTGATGAAAAAAATCGGTCGCCGTCGTAACTTGCTTGCATACTTGCGTAAAAACGACGTTAACCGTTACCGTGAGTTGATCAACTCTCTAGGACTTCGTCGCTAATTCAAGATACAAAGGCCGTCAAAAGCACAAAGCAAAAATAGGAAAATTGACGAAGAAACTTCAGTTTCTAGGAGATTTTATCTTTTTTGCCAAGTGCTTAGGCCGTGTTCAATTGAGCATATCTTGATAATAAAGCTACTCTAAATTGGGTAGCTTTTTTGCGTTGTCACCTTACCTCGCTATACTCAAGTATAATCTTCGGTTACGGTTCCTAACACTGTAAGGTAAAATAAACTAGCTTTTCTCCCTTCGGGGAGATTTTTTTGTTTCACTGAAAGTTTCGTACAATCTTCGCCTCGTCGCCTAGCCTATAAACGGTTTATCTAGCAAGAATCATGATGCTAAGGGTGTCAAAAATCCGTATGAAAATAGGGAAATGACACAGTGTTCGATGAACACAAGGAGTTTCATCTTTTCCACTAAGATTTTAGCCCGGGCTCAAATCAGCTCTCTGACTTCAGAGGGCTTTTTTATTGAGGTTTTATCGGTCACAATTTTGGAGACTACAAAAACCTCAAATGGTATCAGCTAATTACACCATAAAGGTGCGCAGCTACTCGGCTTGAAAAGTCGAGTAGGTGTCTGCAAGCCCCCTCGGAGAGCCCACACTTTACGAAGTAAAGTATAGTATGTTATACTTTACATGGAAGTAGTCACTGAATTCCAGTTAGAAATTACTTTGTAACTACGTTTTGAGGAGGAGTAAAATGCTTTCCTACGTTCGACATTACCCACTAGCGATAGCTAAATTAATGTGTCTGTGCTCTCCTAAAATCTGCTGATTTATTACTGACTAATACAGGAGGTTTTTTTTATGGGACAGACAATCATATCTGCTATTGGTGTTTATATTTCCACCAGTATCGATTATTTAATTATTTTAATTATTTTATTTGCACAGCTATCACAGAATAAACAGAAATGGCATATTTATGCGGGGCAATATCTAGGCACAGGCTTACTTGTAGGGGCGAGTTTAGTTGCTGCTTATGTCGTTAATTTCGTGCCTGAAGAATGGATGGTTGGATTGCTTGGTTTAATCCCTATCTATTTAGGGATTCGCTTTGCAATTGTTGGAGAAGATGCGGAAGAAGAAGAGGAAGAAATTATTGAAAGATTAGAACAAAGCAAGGCAAATCAACTGTTTTGGACAGTTA
The DNA here is from genome assembly GCF_013277355.1 of Streptococcus sp. 1343. Taxonomy (NCBI): domain Bacteria; kingdom Bacillati; phylum Bacillota; class Bacilli; order Lactobacillales; family Streptococcaceae; genus Streptococcus; species Streptococcus sp. 1343. Next base: position 498 of record NZ_VMMT01000026.1, on the reverse strand, counting down.
CATTGCTGACAATTGCGTCTGGCGGAGATAATTTAGGTATCTATATACCTTATTTTGCTTCGTTAGATTGGTCACAGACCCTCGTGGCCTTGCTTGTGCTTGTAATCGGCATAATTATCTTTTGCGAGATTAGTCGAGTGTTATCCTCTATTCCCTTAATATTCGAGACAATTGAAAAATACGAGCGAATCATTGTGCCCTTAGTATTCATTCTACTCGGACTATACATCATGTATGAAAATGGCACGATAGAGACTTTTCTGATCGTGTAGATTTTTTTGTTTCACTAGGATTTTAGCCCGAGCTCAAATCAGCTCTCTGACTTCAGAGGGCTTTTTCATTGAGTATAAATGGACAAATCTTAACGTTACTCTATTGTAGAGTGGCTTTTGATTTGATTAGGAGATTCTTATAAATATAGTAAAATGAAATAAGAATAGGACAAATCGATCAGGACAGTCAAATCGATTTCTAAAAATGTTTTAGAAGTAGAGGTGT
>NZ_VMMT01000025.1:0-49280 GCF_013277355.1 Streptococcus sp. 1343 | reverse complement strand
TTGTGAATGGTTTGAGGAGTTTTTCCAAGTAAAGAGGCGATTTCTCTATTTGATTTCCCTTCCTTTTTCCATCGTTCGATTAAGCGACGGCTATCGATTGTCAAATGTTTGGCTTTTGTAGTATAATGGTTTTGCATCTCTGTGCCTTTCTTGTGTTTGTGATTGAACAACAAGTATAACACAGAGGTGTTTTCTTATGCCTAGAAGAGCTTTCATTCGACAAGAGGAACCCTTGAAGCAGTTTTGTCAGCTAAACCAAGGCTAATCTTAGCCTTGGCTTGTTAGCCTAACAGCATCAAGCCTCTTATCAAATGAAATCGAGTGCTAGCTATCAGCTAGTTGAACCATCTAATTTTTAGGAGGGCTGGGTGGCTAACTTCATTATAGAACTTTCAATTATCACATTCGAATCACAATAAATAAAAAAATCTTCCAATTCCCTTGCAAAAATGAAGAAAGTGTGATAACATAGTACGGTATGTAGTGCTAGCACATCCGCTATATTAGATTTAATAGGAGGAAAACACAATGGCTAAAGTATGTTACTTTACAGGTCGTAAGACTGTATCAGGAAACAACCGTTCACACGCGATGAACCAAACAAAACGTGCCGTAAAACCAAACCTTCAAAAAGTTACTGTTCTTATCGATGGTAAACCTAAAAAAGTTTGGGCTTCAGCTCGCGCTTTGAAATCAGGTAAAGTTGAACGCGTTTAATAATAAAAGCAAGGAGACCTCAGGGTCTTTTTCTTTTGACATAGTGAAAAGATCATTTTAAAAGCAGAGTAAATATCCGCTGATACAGTATTCTGCTTTTACACTTGGGCTGAAATATGATAAAATAGAGTATCAACTAGTTGAGGTAAAAAGGATGACTGTAAAAATTAATACAAAAGATGGTCAAATCGAACTAACAGATGAAGTGATTGCAACCGTCGTAGGTGGAGCAGCAACTGAAATTTTTGGTGTGGTCGGTATGGCTAGTAAAAATGCCCTCAAAGATAATTTCCAAGCCCTTCTAGGTAAGGAAAATTATTCCAAAGGTGTCGTCGTAAAGGCAGCCGAAGATGGAAGCATTGCAGTTGATGTGTATACCGTGTTAAGCTACGGAACAAAGATTAGTGAAGTGTCAAAAAACATTCAAGAGCGTGTTGCCTTTAGCTTGGAAAACCAGCTTGGAATTACTGCTCAGACTGTAAATGTCTACATTCAAAATATCAAAGTTGTAGGAGAATAACCGTGTCAAAAATTACTACTAGCTTATTTCAAGAAATGGTGCAGGCTGCATCAACTCGCTTGAATAAGCAAGCTGAATATGTCAATTCATTAAACGTCTTCCCTGTTCCAGATGGAGATACTGGAACAAACATGGGGATGACCATCGAAAATGGAGCTAAAGAAGTTGCAGACAAGCCAGCTTCTACAGTTGGAGAGGTAGCGAGCATTCTTGCTAAAGGGCTTTTGATGGGTGCGCGTGGGAACTCAGGAGTTATTATGTCTCAGCTTTTCCGTGGATTTTCACAAGCCATCAAGGATAAAGACGAGTTAACAGGTCAAGACTTGGCCCTTGCCTTCCAATCAGGTGTTGAAGTTGCCTATAAGGCAGTGATGAAGCCAGTTGAAGGAACGATTTTGACAGTTTCTCGTGGGGCTGCTATCGGTGCTAAGAAAAAAGCTGAGCAAACAGATGATGCTGTTGAAGTCATGCGCGCAGCCTTGGAAGGTGCTAAAACAGCTCTAACTAAAACGCCAGACATGCTTCCAGTATTGAAGGAAGTTGGCGTTGTGGACTCAGGTGGTCAAGGATTGGTCTTTATCTACGAAGGTTTCCTTTCTGCCCTTACTGGTGAATATATTGCATCTGAGGACTTTGTAGCGACTCCTGCCAATATGAGTGAAATGATCAATGCAGAGCACCACAAGTCTGTGGCTGGTCATGTGGCGACTGAGGATATCACCTTTGGTTACTGTACTGAAATCATGGTAGCTCTTAAGCAAGGTCCAACCTATGCCAAAGATTTTGACTACGATGAATTCCGTAACTACTTGAATGAACTTGGAGATTCTCTCCTCGTTGTCAATGATGATGAAATCGTCAAAGTCCATGTCCATACAGAAGATCCAGGACTTGTCATGCAAGAAGGTCTAAAATATGGTAGCTTGGTCAAGGTAAAAGTTGACAATATGCGTAACCAACACGAAGCACAGATTGAGAAAGAAACTGCCCAAGTTAGCAAGCCAGCTGAAGAAAAAGAGTATGCTTTGATTGCTGTGGTGGCTGGTAAAGGTCTAGCAGATATCTTCCGTTCTCAAGGTGTGGATTATGTTATCGAAGGCGGTCAAACCATGAACCCTTCAACAGAAGACTTTATCAAGGCTGTTGAACAGGTCAATGCCCGTAACATCATCTTCCTGCCAAATAACAAGAATATCTTCATGGCAGCTCAATCTGCGGCAGAAGTTTTGGAGCAACCAGCAGTAGTGGTAGAGGCTCGCACTCTTCCTCAAGGTTTGACAAGTCTTCTTGCCTTTGATTCAAGCAAGTCCATTGAAGAAAACCAAGAGCGTATGACAGCTGCTCTTAGTGATGTCGTTAGCGGAAGCGTCACAACAGCCGTGCGTGATACAACGATCGATGGTTTAGAAATCCATGAAAACGATAATCTAGGTATGGTGGATGGGAAAATCCTCGTGTCAAACCCTGACATGCACCAAACCTTGGCAGAAACTTTGAAACATATGTTGGATGAAGACAGTGAAATCGTAACCTTCTATGTCGGTGAAGACGGAAGCGAAGAACTTGCCAATGAAATCGCTCAAGAAATCGCAGAAGAATTTGAGGATCTTGAAGTTGAAATCCACCAAGGTCAACAACCTGTTTACCCCTATCTATTTAGTGTGGAATAAGAGCCGATTAATGAAGGACTGAGAAATCAGTTCTTTTTCTTTTTTAGCAAATGAAAACGGTATCTTTTTAATAAAAACAAAAATAACATTCATAAATAAACGTTAAAATAGAAAATTCAGAAAATTTCTTCTTTTCTCTTGAAAATTTTTAAAAAAATGGTATGATAGTAACAAGTTATTTTTAAGAGGAAAGAAAGGGGAACAATGGAGAAAATCAGTTTAGAATCTCCTAAGACGGGTTCGGACCTAGTTTTGGAAACACTTCGTGATTTAGGAATTGATACCATCTTTGGTTATCCTGGTGGTGCAGTCTTGCCTTTTTATGATGCGATATATAATTTTAAAGGTATTCACCACATTCTAGGGCGCCATGAGCAAGGTTGTTTACATGAAGCTGAAGGTTATGCCAAATCAACTGGAAAGTTGGGTGTTGCCGTCGTCACTAGTGGACCAGGAGCAACAAATGCCATTACAGGGATTGCGGATGCCATGAGCGATAGTGTTCCCCTTTTGGTCTTTACAGGTCAGGTAGGGCGAGCAGGGATTGGGAAGGATGCCTTTCAGGAGGCAGACATCGTAGGAATTACCATGCCAATCACTAAGTACAATTACCAAGTTCGTGAGACAGCTGATATTCCGCGTATCATTACGGAAGCTGTCCATATCGCAACTACAGGTCGACCAGGGCCAGTCGTAATTGACCTACCTAAAGACGTATCTGCTTTAGAAACAGACTTCATCTATTCACCAGAAGTGAACCTACCAAGCTATCAGCCGACTCTTGAACCAAATGATATGCAAATCAAGAAAATCTTGAAGCAATTGTCCAAGGCTAAAAAGCCAGTCTTGTTAGCTGGTGGTGGAATTAGTTATGCTGAGGCTGCGGCAGAATTAAATGAATTTGCAGAACGCTATCAAATTCCAGTCGTAACAACTCTCTTAGGTCAAGGAACAATTGCAACGACTCACCCACTCTTCCTTGGAATGGGGGGGATGCACGGTTCTTTCGCAGCGAATATTGCAATGACAGAGACGGACTTTATGATTAGTATTGGCTCTCGTTTTGATGACCGTTTGACAGGAAATCCAAAGACTTTTGCTAAGAATTCTAAGGTTGCCCATATTGATATTGACCCAGCCGAGATTGGCAAGATTATCAGTGCAGATATTCCTGTAGTTGGAGATGCTAAGAAAGCCTTGCAAATGTTGCTAGCAGAACCGACAGTTCATAACAATACTGAGAAATGGATTGAGAAAGTTACTAAAGACAAGAACCGTGTTCGTTCTTATGATAAGAAAGAGCGTGTGGTTCAACCGCAAGCAGTTATTGAACGCATTGGTGAATTGACGAATGGAGATGCCATTGTGGTAACAGATGTTGGTCAACACCAAATGTGGACAGCCCAGTATTATCCCTACCAAAATGAACGTCAGTTAGTGACTTCAGGTGGTTTAGGAACCATGGGATTCGGAATTCCAGCAGCAATCGGGGCTAAAATTGCTAACCCAGATAAGGAAGTAGTCTTGTTTGTTGGGGATGGTGGTTTCCAAATGACCAACCAGGAGTTGGCTATTTTGAATATTTACAAAGTGCCAATCAAGGTGGTTATGCTGAACAATCATTCACTTGGCATGGTTCGCCAGTGGCAGGAATCCTTCTATGAAGGAAGAACATCAGAGTCGGTCTTTGATACCCTTCCTGATTTCCAATTGATGGCGCAGGCTTATGGTATTAAAAACTATAAGTTTGACAATCCTGAGACCTTGGCTCAAGACCTTGAAGTCATCACTGAGCATGTTCCTATGCTAATTGAGGTAGATATTTCTCGTAAGGAACAGGTGTTACCAATGGTACCGGCTGGTAAGAGTAATCATGAGATGTTGGGGGTGAAGTTCCATGCGTAGAATGTTAACAGCAAAACTACAAAATCGTTCAGGAGTCCTCAATCGCTTTACAGGTGTCTTATCTCGTCGTCAGGTTAATATTGAAAGCATCTCTGTTGGAGCAACAGAAGATCCGAATGTATCGCGTATCACCATTATTATTGATGTTGCTTCTCATGATGAAGTGGAGCAAATTATCAAGCAACTCAATCGTCAGATTGATGTGATTCGCATTCGTGATATTACAGACAAGCCTCATTTGGAGCGCGAGGTGATTTTGGTTAAGATGTCAGCGCCAGCTGAGAAGCGAGCTGAGATTCTAGCGATTATTCAACCTTTCCGTGCAACAGTGGTAGACGTAGCGCCAAGCTCGATTACCATTCAGATGACAGGAAATGCTGAAAAGAGTGAAGCTCTATTACGAGTCATTCGACCGTACGGTATTCGCAATATTGCTCGAACGGGTGCAACTGGATTTACCCGTGACTAAAAATCCAACTTAAATTTGTTAAACCAGCCTAAAAGGCAATAAATGATAGAAAAGAGAGAAAAACTATGGCAGTTCAAATGGAATACGAAAAAGATGTTAAAGTAGCAGCACTTGACGGTAAAAAAATCGCCGTTATCGGTTATGGTTCACAAGGACATGCGCATGCTCAAAACTTGCGTGACTCAGGTCGCGATGTCATCATCGGTGTACGTCCAGGTAAATCTTTTGACAAAGCAAAAGAAGATGGATTTGACACTTACACAGTAGCAGAAGCAACTAAATTGGCTGATGTTATCATGATTTTGGCACCAGACGAAATCCAACAAGAATTGTACGAAGCGGAAATCGCTCCAAACTTGGAAGCTGGGAATGCAGTTGGATTTGCTCATGGTTTCAACATTCACTTCGAATTTATCAAAGTTCCTGCGGATGTAGATGTCTTTATGTGTGCTCCTAAAGGACCAGGGCACTTGGTACGCCGTACTTACGAAGAAGGATTTGGTGTACCAGCTCTTTACGCAGTATACCAAGATGCAACAGGAAATGCGAAAAACATTGCTATGGACTGGTGTAAAGGTGTTGGAGCAGCTCGTGTAGGTCTTCTTGAAACAACATACAAAGAAGAAACTGAAGAAGATTTGTTTGGTGAACAAGCTGTACTTTGTGGTGGTTTGACTGCCCTTATCGAAGCAGGTTTCGAAGTCTTGACAGAAGCAGGTTACGCTCCAGAATTGGCTTACTTTGAAGTTCTTCACGAAATGAAATTGATCGTTGACTTGATCTATGAAGGTGGATTCAAGAAAATGCGTCAATCTATTTCAAACACTGCTGAATACGGTGACTATGTATCAGGTCCACGTGTGATTACTGAGCAAGTTAAAGAAAATATGAAAGCTGTCTTGGCAGACATCCAAAATGGTAAATTTGCAAATGACTTTGTAAATGACTATAAAGCTGGACGTCCAAAATTGACTGCTTACCGTGAACAAGCAGCTAACCTTGAAATTGAAAAAGTTGGTGCAGAATTGCGTAAAGCAATGCCTTTCGTTGGTAAAAACGACGATGATGCATTCAAAATCTATAACTAATTAGAAAGCAAAGAATTTTGCTTAAAATAGTAGCTTCAGCTATTCGTGGGATATTAGATATACTTATTTAGGGGTTGAAATCATATGAATATTACCAATTTGTTTTCTATCAAGACAGGATGTGATGAAACTGATAGGCAACTGCAAAAATTATTTTTTCAGTTGGATTTACAATTGGGAGAATTGACAGATCAACTAAGAAAATTAGATTCTAATTTTGTTTCTCGTAGTCAATTTGTAGACACGCTGGATTTGAATGATGTAGAATATAAAGAAGTTTTAAACTATTTTATCTTCCATCGTAATGATAGTGAAGAAAGTTTGGCAGAATGGTTATATGATTGGATTTCCACAAATCGTTATGAACTTCCTAAAGAGTTTTCAATTCGTATGGCTCATAAATATCATGAAAGTGTTGCTGAAGTTTTTGGAGATGAATAACTAAAAAAACAGTCATTAGTGACTGTTTTTTATAGAAAAAGAGGTTTTATATGTTAAGTTCAAAAGATATTATCAAGGCTCATAAGGTCTTGAATGGTGTGGTTGTGAATACCCCACTGGATTACGACCATTATTTATCGGAGAAGTATGGTGCTAAGATTTATTTGAAAAAAGAAAATGCCCAGCGTGTTCGTTCCTTTAAAATTCGTGGTGCCTATTATGCTATTTCTCAGCTCAGCAAGGAAGAACGTGAGCGTGGGGTAGTCTGTGCTTCTGCGGGAAATCATGCGCAGGGAGTTGCCTATACTTGTAATGAGATGAAAATTCCTGCTACTATTTTTATGCCCATTACCACTCCGCAACAAAAGATTGGTCAGGTTCGCTTTTTTGGTGGGGATTTTGTAACCATTAAACTAGTTGGAGATACCTTTGATGCCTCAGCCAAAGCAGCTCAAGAATTTACAGTCTCTGAAAATCGTACCTTTATTGCTCCCTTTGATGATACTCATGTCCAAGCGGGTCAAGGAACAGTTGCTTATGAGATTTTAGAAGAAGCTCGAAAAGAATCGATTGACTTTGATGCTGTCTTGGTCCCTGTTGGTGGTGGCGGTCTCATTGCCGGGATTTCTACCTATATCAAGGAAACAAGTCCAGAAATTGAAGTCATTGGGGTAGAGGCTAATGGAGCGCGTTCCATGAAAGCTGCTTTTGAAGCTGGTGGACCTGTTAAACTCAAAGAAATTGACAAATTTGCGGATGGGATTGCTGTGCAAAAGGTAGGACAGTTGACCTATGAAGCAACGCGTCAACATGTTCAAACTTTGGTAGGTGTCGATGAGGGATTGATTTCTGAAACTTTGATTGACCTCTACTCTAAGCAAGGGATTGTTGCAGAACCTGCTGGAGCAGCTAGTATCGCCTCTTTAGAGGTTTTAGCTGAATATATCAAGGGGAAAACCATTTGTTGTATCATTTCTGGAGGGAATAATGATATCAACCGTATGCCAGAAATGGAAGAGCGTGCCTTGATTTATGATGGGATCAAACATTACTTTGTGGTCAATTTCCCACAGCGTCCAGGAGCTTTGCGTGAGTTTGTAAATGATATCTTGGGGCCAAATGATGATATCACCCGTTTTGAGTATATCAAGCGAGCTAGTAAGGGAACAGGTCCAGTATTGATTGGGATCGCTTTGGCAGATAAGCATGATTATGCAGGCTTAATTCGTCGAATGGAAGGTTTTGATCCAGCTTATATTAACTTAAATGGGAATGAAACGCTCTATAATATGCTTGTCTGAGGACTAATAAAAAAATATCATATTATTTGCACAACTAATGTATAGGTGTTATAATGATAGTGAAGAAAGGGGGCGATTCCTATGGTTTTAGGAAGCTTATCGTGCTATTTCTACTACAACTCACTATAACACCTATTATTTTCGATTCTGTTTATATTAAGGCGGCAGAATTACTTACTATATATAAGGAAATTTTTTGAAATCCCCAATTGTATATATCCCTAATTTGAGATTTCTCTAAATATAATAGGAATCAAAAAAAATAATCAATGTTTGTGAGATGACTGCTAGGTGAGTTGGTCGAAAAACTCGTGAGATAGACAATAGTGCTAGACATGCAATAGCTAGTGATACTGATTTTAAATGACTAGCTGGAAAGTGGGTATGTAATCAGAAGATGCAAGATTGTACAAAGTAAGTAGTACCGGTTGTGAAATGGATAAGATATAGATAAGGACAGGAAAGGAACCAAAGAAGGAGAAAGAAAACGGAATGATTTAGAGATAGTGAGGAGTGAAAGACTATCTTTAGTGGGCTTGTTGATTTAAAAGGAATAGATAGAATGAAATAGTAAATCCTGTCTATCCTATTAAGAAACTGGTATTCAGCATACGTGAATATTTTTACAAATTTAAAGTTTAATAATGCAATTGTTTTTTAGGAGCATACTGATGGGTTATAGTAAGCGGAAAACTATATATTATCGGCTTTAAAAAGGAAGTAAGAAGATTCTGGGTCATTTATTTTATTGAATATATGTTTTTTTATTGACAAAAGTAGTAAAAACGTATACAATTAAGTATTGTAAAGAAGAAAATAGGAGAAAAACATGGCTAAGTCAAACTTTGAAAAAGTAGAATCAGTTGTTGGCTGGGTTCGTGATAAGAAAATCACAGGCTACCGTATCTCTAAGGAAACGAATGCGCGTGAAATGTCTATCATTGCTCTGGCGCAGGGTCGTGCAAAAGTAAAAAATATTTCATTTGAAACAGCCCTAGGCCTAATTGATTTCTATGAAAAAAATCATGAAAAATTTGAAGATTAATCTTTGGATAACGGCGGATTCTTGACCCTCAAGTAGTAGAGATAGAGAATCTGCCTTTTCATTTTGAGGACAGCAAAAAGACTGCACGGTTGAGGCAGCCTTTTCTTTTTATTTGAGATAGCGTTGAAGGAATTCTTTTGTACGGTCTTCTTTAGGATTGGTGAAGAGATCTTCTGGTTTGCCTTCTTCAGCAATCACACCCTTATCCATAAAGATAACACGGTGAGAGACATCACGGGCGAATTCCATTTCGTGGGTTACGACAATCATGGTCAAGCCTTCCTGAGCCAGATCTTGCATGATTTTGAGGACTTCTCCAACCATTTCTGGATCGAGAGCTGATGTTGGTTCATCAAAGAGAATAGCGTCCGGATTCATGGAGAGGGCACGAGCGATGGCCACACGTTGTTTTTGACCCCCTGAGAGTTGTCTTGGCTTCGCTTGCCAGTAGCGTTCTCCCATGCCGACTTTTTCTAGGTTTTCTTTGGCAGTCTTTTCAGCTTCTGTGCGTTCGCGTTTAAGGACAGTTGTCTGAGCGACAATTGTGTTTTCAAGCACGTTGAGATTTTCAAAGAGGTTAAAGGATTGGAACACCATCCCCAACTTTTCACGGTATTGCGTGAGGTCATAGCCTTTTTCGAGGACATTTTGTCCATGATAAAGGATTTGTCCATCAGTTGGTGTTTCAAGTAGGTTGATGGAGCGTAGGAAGGTCGATTTCCCGCTTCCAGAGCTTCCGATGATAGAGATTACCTCTCCCTTGTGGACAGTGAGTGAAATGTCTTTTAGCACTTCGTTTTGGCCATAGGATTTTTTGAGGTGTTTAATTTCAAGGATTGCTTGTGTCATTATTTAAAATCCTCCGTTTGTATTTGGTTAGCACCTGTAGTATAGGTATCCATGTCCATTCTGCGTTCGATGAAGCGTAGGATACGTGTTACAGTGAAGGTGAGGACAAAGTAAATCACGGCGATGATTGTAAATGTCTGGAAGTATTGATAGGTTTGAGTTGCCACGGTATTTCCTGAGAAATAAAGTTCGACAACAGAGATAACGTTCAATACAGATGTATCTTTGATATTGATGACAAATTCATTACCAGTTGCAGGTAGGATGTTACGGACAACCTGAGGCAGGACAATCTTACGCATGGTTTGGTTATGGGTCATACCAAGAGCAGTAGCAGCTTCAAATTGTCCCTTGTCAACTGCTAGGATACCACCACGGACGATTTCAGTCATGTAGGCACCAGTGTTAATCGAAACGATGAAGATAGCAGCCAGTGTGCGATCAAGGTTGATACCGAAAGCTTGGGCAGTTCCATAGTAGATAACCATCGATTGAACGATCATTGGCGTACCACGGAAAATTTCAATGTAGACATTGAGGATCCAGCCGACTAGTTTTTGTAGGCTATAAATGGCTTTATTTTCAGAGAGAGGAGCAGTACGGAAAACACCAATGGCAAGTCCAATAATGAGACCTGTGATAGTTCCGACGATAGAGATTAAAAGGGTGACACCCGCACCACGCAAGAGTTGTTGCCAGTTTTCAGAAAGAATTTTAGCGACTTGGCTGAAGAAACTACTGCTAGTCTCTTCAGTTGTTGTAGATTCGGCAGGTTGTTCCTTGATCATACGATCCATCAAGGCAACTTGGTCATCTTTTGAAATGGTTTCGATGCTGGCATTGATTTGGCTAATACGATTGTCATCTTTACGAAGTCCAATGGCGATAGCTGTATCTTCTTCCCCAGTTTTGAAACCTGGTTCTACTTGGACCATCTTGAACTTAGAGTTAGCAGCTTCAGCAGTCAGAGCTTCTGGGCGTTCAGAAACATAGGCATCGATGACACCAGCCTCAAGAGCTTGGCGCATTTGAGCGAAGTCTCCCATAGCTGTTTCTTTTTTAGCACCTAAGATTTGTGCAATCAAGTCGTAGAGGTAGACACCTTGTTGAGAAGTGATTTTCGCACCATTAAAGTCATCCAAAGATTTAGCATTTGCGTAGGCAGAATCTTTTTTGATAAGCAAAACTGGTTCGCTAGTGTAGTAACTGCTTGAAAAGGCAATTTCTTGTTTACGCTCGGCAGTAGGACTCATACCTGCGATAATCATGTCAATCTTACCAGAAGTAAGGGCAGGGACTAGACCTTCCCACTTGGTTTTAACAACCAAAGGTTCTTTACCTAAGTCCTTAGCGATTTTCTTGGCGATTTGAACATCGTATCCGTTGGCATACTGGTTGGTTCCATCGATTTTGACAGCTCCATTGCTATCATCATCCTGGGTCCAGTTAAAGGGGGCATATGCTGCTTCCATCCCGATGCGTAAATATTCATCGGCTTGAGCAACATTGACAAGTCCTAGCATCAGCAAGAGACTTGTGAAAATAGATAAGTATATTTTTCTCATGATTTCTCCTATTCTAATCTATTAAAAAATAACTGTCTCCTATTTTATCGAAAAATGCGTAATTTTTCAACATAAGTAAGCCTTTACTTACGAAAAAATGCTATAATGATAAGAAAGATAAAAAGGGGGCTTAGTTGATGAAAAAAACTTTTTTCTTACTGATGTTTGGCTTGTTTTGCCTTCTGCCACTTTCTGTTTTCGCCATTGATTTCAAGATAAACTCTTATCAAGGGGATTTGTATATTCATGCAGACAATACGGCAGAATTTAGACAAAAGATAGTTTATCAGTTTGAGGAGGACTTTAAGGGCCAAATCGTGGGACTTGGACGTGCTGGCAAGATGCCTAGTGGATTTGACATTGATCCTCATCCAAAGGTTCAGGCTGCGAAAAATGGTGCTGAACTAGCAGACGTTACGAGCGAAGTGACAGAAGAAGCGAATGGTTATACTGTGAGAGTCTATAATCCAGGCCAGGAAGGCGACACAGTTGAAGTTGAGCTTACATGGAACTTAAAAAATTTGCTTTTCCTATATGATGACATTGCTGAATTAAATTGGCAACCTTTAACAGATAGTTCAGGGGCTATTGGCAAGTTTGAATTTCATGTAAGGGGAGACAAGGGAGCTGAAAAACTCTTTTTCCATACAGGGAAACTTTTTAGAGAGGGAACGATTGAAAAGAGTAGCCTTGATTATACTATTCGTTTGGACAATCTTCCGGCTAAGCGTGGAGTTGAATTGCATGCCTATTGGCCTCGAACTGATTTTGCTAGCGCTAGGGATCAGGGATTGAAAGGAAATCATTTAGAAGAATTTAATAAGGTAGAAGACTCGATTGTTAAAGAAAAAGAGCAAAGTAAACAACTCCTTACTTGGGTCTTACCTTCGATACTTTCTATCTCCTTGTTATTGAGTGTCTGCTTCTATTTTATCTATAGAAGAAAGACCACTCCTTCAGTCAAATATGCCAAAAATCATCGTCTCTATGAACCACCAATGGAATTAGAGCCTATGGTTTTATCAGAGGCTGTCTACTCGACCTCCTTGGAGGAAGTGAGTCCCTTGGTCAAGGGGGCTGGCAAATTCACCTTTGACCAACTTATTCAAGCTACCTTGCTAGATGTGATAGACCGTGGAAATGTCTCTATCATTTCAGAAGGAGATGCAGTTGGTTTGAGGCTAGTAAAAGAAGATGGTTTGTCAAGCTTTGAGAAAGACTGTCTAAATCTGGCTTTTTCAGGCAAAAAAGAAGAAACTCTTTCCAATTTGTTTGCGGATTACAAGGTATCTGATAGTCTTTATCGTAGAGCAAAAGTCTCTGATGAAAAACGGATTCAAGCAAAGGGGCGTCAGCTTAAATCTTCTTTCGAAGCAGTATTAAAAGAGATGCAAGAAGGGGTCAGAGACAGGGTTTTCTTCTGGGGGCTCCCAGATTACTATCGTCCTTTAACTGGTGGGGAAAAGGCCTTGCAAGTGGGTATGGGACTCTCCACTATCTTGCCCCTATTTATTGGATTTGGTTTGTTCTTGTACAGTTTGGACGTTTATGGCTATCTTTACCTCCCCTTGCCAATACTTGGTTTTCTAGGTTTGGTTTTGGCTGTTTTCTATTATTGGAAGCTTCGATTAGATAATCGTGATGGTGTCCTAAATGAAGCAGGAGCAGAGGTCTACTATCTCTGGACCAGTTTTGAAAATATGTTGCGTGAGATTGCGCGATTGGATCAGGCTGAATTGGAAAGTATTGTGGTCTGGAATCGCCTCTTGGTCTATGCGACCTTATTTGGCTATGCGGACAAGGTCAGCCATTTGATGAAGGTTCATCAGATTCAAGTGGAAAATCCAGATATCAACCTCTATGTAGCTTATGGCTGGCACAGTATGTTTTATCATTCAAGCGCGCAAATGAGCCATTATGCCAGTGTCGCAAATACAGCAAGTACCTACTCTGTATCTTCTGGAAGTGGAAGTTCTGGCGGTGGTTTCTCTGGAGGCGGAGGTGGTGGAAGTATCGGTGCCTTTTAAAGAGAACTGCCATAGATTGAAAAATATGCTATAATGGAAGATAGAAAAAGGAGTAATCTATGTATCTTATTGAAATTTTAAAATCTATCTTCTTCGGGATTGTTGAAGGAATTACGGAATGGTTGCCGATTTCCAGTACAGGTCACTTGATTTTAGCAGAGGAATTTATCCAATACCAAAATCAAAACGAAGCCTTTATTTCCATGTTTAATGTCGTGATTCAGCTTGGTGCGATTTTGGCGGTCATGGTAATCTACTTTAACAAGCTCAATCCTTTCAAACCGACTAAGGACAAGCAGGAAGTTCGTAAGACTTGGAGACTATGGCTGAAGGTCTTGATTGCGACCTTGCCTTTACTTGCCGTCTTTAAGTTTGATGATTGGTTTGATACCCACTTCCATAACATGGTTTCTGTTGCTCTCATGTTGATTATCTATGGGATTGCCTTTATCTATTTGGAAAAACGTAATAAAGCGCGTGCTATCGAGCCAAGTGTGACAGAGTTGGACAAGCTTCCTTATACAACAGCTTTCTATATCGGACTCTTCCAAGTTCTTGCCCTTTTACCAGGGACAAGCCGTTCTGGAGCTACAATCGTCGGTGGTTTGTTAAATGGAACCAGTCGTTCAGTTGTGACAGAATTTACCTTCTATCTAGGGATTCCTGTTATGTTTGGAGCTAGTGCCTTAAAGATTTTCAAATTTTTGAAAGCAGGACAGCTCTTGAGCTTTGGACAATTGTTCTTGCTCTTGGTTGCGATGGGAGTCGCTTTTGCAGTCAGCATGGTGGCTATTCGCTTTTTGACAAGTTATGTGAAAAAACACGATTTTACCCTTTTTGGTAAATACCGCATCGTGCTTGGTAGTGTCTTGCTACTTTACAGTTTTGTCCGTTTATTTGTATAAGAAAAACCTTGAAGGGGCAGCTCTTCAAGGTTTTATACTCTTTGAAAATCTCTTCAGACCGCGTCAGCTCTATCTGCAACCTCAAAACAGTGTTTTGAGCAGCCTGCGGCTAGCTTCCTAGTTTGCTCTTTGATTTTCATTGAGTTTCAAAATCCAGTCACGGTAATCCCCAGCAGGCGGACACCTCTTTCTTTCTCGCTTAATTCTTCATAGAGTTGTAGGGCTATTTGGCTTATCTGGCTAGCATCCTGTGTTTTTTGAGCTAGACTTTTTCGTTTAGTGAGAGTTGAAAAGTCCTCGTAGCGGATTTTCAAAATGACAATTTTTCCAGATTTTTCTTGTTGACTGAGATTGAGAGCGACTCTTTCTGATAGAAGAGTCAGCTCTTTTTTGATATCTTCCTCGGCACGGAGAATCTTCCCATAGGTTTTCTCCTTCCCGATTGACTTACGGATGCGATTGGATTTGACTGGGGAATTGTGGATGCCACGAGCCTTTCGATAAAGGTCATAACCCAGTCTACCAAAACGATCTATTAGGGTCACTTCAGGGACTTCAAGTAGGTCAGCGCCAGTAAAAACGCCCATTTGATGAAGACGTTCTACAGTCTTTTTTCCTACTCCATGAAACTTGGAAATATCCATTTGTTTGAGGAAATCCTCAGCTTGGTCAGGTAGAATCACTGTCAAACCATGTGGTTTTTGATAATCACTGGCCATTTTAGCCAAGAATTTGTTGTAAGAAACGCCAGCAGAAGCAGTTAGATGGAGTTCTTGCCAGATATCCTCTTGAATGAGGCGAGCAATTTTGACCGCTGACTTGATCTCGAGTTTATTTTCTGTCACATCCAAATAGGCTTCGTCAATGCTCATGGGTTCTATTAAATCTGTATAGCGCTTAAAGATAGCTCGAATCTGGAGTCCCACAGCTTTGTATTTCTCATAATTCCCCGAGATGAAGACGGCCTGGGGACAACGCTCATAGGCTTCCTTAGAGCTCATGGCTGAATGGATACCAAAAGCTCGTGCCTCATAGCTACAGGTAGAAACGACTCCCCGCCCACCTGTTTGCCGAGGGTCACTGCCGATAATGACAGGTTTTCCTCTGAGTTTAGGATTATCTCTGATTTCCACCGCAGCAAAAAAGGCATCCATGTCAATATGGATGATTTTTCTTGACAAATCATTTAACAAAGGAAAAATCAACATGCCTAGCCCCCTTTTTACCGCTTATTTTCTTTTATTATACCCTTTTTTCTGAAAAAAAGAAAAAAGGACTTTATTTTTTCAAAAATATAATACAGTTTGAAATAAAATATAGACTGTTTTAGAAAAGAAAGTGTAAAAATAGGGATTTTCCACTTGTTGAAATCGGTTACTGTATGGTATACTTGTCTCATGAATGTAACAGATGGTTGTTACTAGAAAGAAAAAAGAGGACATTAACATGGTTGTTAAAACAGTTGTTGAAGCACAAGATATTTTTGACAAAGCTTGGGAAGGCTTCAAAGGCGTAGATTGGAAAGAAAAAGCAAGTGTATCACGCTTCGTACAAGCTAACTACACACCTTACGATGGAGACGAAAGCTTCCTTGCAGGACCAACAGAACGTTCACTTCACATCAAAAAAATTGTAGAAGAAACGAAGGCTCACTACGAAGAAACTCGTTTCCCAATGGACACTCGTCCAACATCTATCGCTGATATCCCAGCAGGATTTATCGATAAAGAAAATGAAGTTATCTTCGGTATCCAAAACGATGAACTCTTCAAATTGAACTTCATGCCAAAAGGTGGTATCCGTATGGCTGAAACAACTTTGAAAGAAAATGGATACGAACCAGATCCAGCTGTTCACGAAATCTTTACTAAATACGTAACAACAGTTAACGACGGTATCTTCCGTGCCTACACTTCAAACATTCGTCGCGCACGTCACGCACACACTGTAACTGGTCTTCCAGATGCATACTCACGCGGACGTATCATCGGTGTTTACGCACGTCTTGCTCTTTACGGTGCAGACTACTTGATGCAAGAAAAAGTAAACGACTGGAATGCAATCGAAGAAATTGATGAAGAAACAATCCGTCTTCGTGAAGAAATCAACCTTCAATACCAAGCATTGCAACAAGTTGTTCGCTTGGGTGACCTTTACGGAGTTGATGTTCGCAAACCAGCGATGAACGTTAAAGAAGCGATCCAATGGGTTAACATCGCCTTCATGTCTGTCTGCCGTGTTATCAACGGTGCTGCTACATCTCTAGGACGTGTACCAATCGTTTTGGACATCTTTGCAGAACGTGACCTTGCTCGTGGTACATTTACTGAATCAGAAATCCAAGAATTCGTTGATGATTTCGTTATGAAACTTCGTACAGTTAAATTTGCTCGGACAAAAGCTTACGACCAATTGTACTCAGGTGACCCAACTTTCATCACAACTTCTATGGCTGGTATGGGTAACGACGGTCGTCACCGTGTTACTAAGATGGACTACCGTTTCTTGAACACTCTTGACAACATCGGTAACTCTCCAGAACCAAACTTGACAGTTCTTTGGACTGATAAATTGCCATACAACTTCCGCCGCTACTGTATGCACATGAGCCACAAACACTCTTCTATCCAATACGAAGGTGTAACAACAATGGCTAAAGACGGATATGGTGAAATGAGTTGTATCTCATGCTGTGTGTCTCCACTTGACCCAGAAAATGAAGAACAACGCCACAACATCCAGTACTTCGGTGCGCGTGTAAACGTATTGAAAGCCCTTCTTACTGGTTTGAACGGTGGTTACGACGATGTTCACAAAGACTACAAAGTATTTGACATTGAACCAATCCGTGACGAAGTTCTTGAATTTGAATCAGTTAAAGCTAACTTTGAAAAATCTCTTGACTGGTTGACTGACACTTACGTAGATGCTTTGAACATCATCCACTACATGACTGATAAGTACAACTACGAAGCTGTTCAAATGGCCTTCTTGCCAACTAAACAACGTGCAAACATGGGATTCGGTATCTGTGGATTTGCTAACACTGTTGATACATTGTCAGCTATCAAATACGCTACAGTTAAACCAATCCGTGATGAAAATGGCTACATCTACGATTACGAAACAATCGGTGAATACCCACGTTGGGGTGAAGATGACCCACGTTCAAACGAATTGGCAGAATGGTTGATCGAAGCTTACACTACTCGTCTACGTAGCCACAAACTTTATAAAGACGCAGAAGCTACTGTATCACTTTTGACAATCACATCTAACGTTGCTTACTCTAAACAAACTGGTAACTCACCAGTCCACAAAGGTGTATACCTCAACGAAGATGGTTCTGTGAACTTGTCTAAACTTGAATTCTTCTCACCAGGTGCTAACCCATCTAACAAAGCTAAAGGTGGATGGTTGCAAAACTTGAACTCACTTTCTAGCCTTGACTTTAGTTATGCAGCTGATGGTATCTCATTGACTACACAAGTATCACCTCGCGCTCTTGGTAAGACTCGTGACGAACAAGTTGATAACTTGGTAACAATCCTTGATGGTTACTTCGAAAACGGTGGACAACACGTTAACTTGAACGTTATGGACTTGAACGATGTTTACGAAAAGATCATGTCAGGCGAAGACGTTATCGTACGTATCTCTGGATACTGTGTAAACACTAAATACCTCACTCCAGAACAAAAAACTGAATTGACACAACGTGTCTTCCACGAAGTTCTTTCAATGGATGATGCCTTGGATGCATTGAGCTAATCAAGTTTTTGAATAATGAAATAAGGAACCCTCGGTCAAACGACTGAGGGTTTTTGATTTTAGGCTCTTAAATTCTTTAGTACTCTTCGAAAATCTCTTCAAACCACGTCAGCTTGATCTGCAACCTCAAAGCGGTGCTTTGAGCAACCTGCGGCTAGCTTCCTAGTTTGCTTTTTGATTTTCATTGAGTATAAGTCAGGCACTAAAATGTCTGACCAGGATTCAAAGATACTTGTAGAGTTGGGGGAGGTACTTGAAAATAAAAACACCACACTTTGTAAGACACAAGGTGTGGTTGTATTTTATCTCTTAGACCAAGTTCTCTTCATAAAGAGAAGTAAGATAGGATAAATCTCCAAGCGGCCTGCAATCATTGCAAAGGAGAGGAGGATTTTTGAGATAGGACTAAAGATTGCGAAACTAGAAGTGGTTCCTAGAATAGGCCCAATATTATTGAAACAGCTAAAGACAGCGCTGGTCACGATCAGAAAATCATTGCTATCTAGGCTGACAATAAAGATAAGTGCTAGCAAAATCATAGCATAGATGACAAAGTACTTGAGAACCTTATGCTGGGTATCCTTATCAATCACTGTTTTATTAACATGGAGGGTCAAAACACGGTGGGGCGATAGGATTGACAAAATTTGGTTTTTGGCAATTTTTGAAAGGATGAGGCCTCGAATAATCTTGAGTCCACCTGCAGTTGATCCAGCAGAGCCACCGATTGCCATGAGGAAAAGGAAGATAAACTGGGAGAAGAGGGGCCAGTTGGTAATATCTCCATATCCAAAACCAGTTGTTGTAATGATGTTGGAAACCTGGAAGAAGGTCATTTCAAAGCTCTTTGAAAACCCTGGGTAGAGATAGAGGGTATTAAGGCTGATCAAGGCTGTAGAAACCAGTACGATGACCAAATAAGCCCGAAGTTCTTCATCTCCAAAGAAGGCTTTGACGCGACGGAGTATGAGGTAGTAGTAAAGGTTGAAATTTACCCCAAAAACCAGAACTCCGATACTAACCAGATAGGTAATTAGTGAACTGCCATAGTGGGCAATTCCGTCGTTATAGACGGTAAAACCTCCTGTACCTGCTGTTCCCATAGCAATGACAAAACTATCAAATAGGGGCATGCCAGCCAGATAATAGATGATGACAAAGAGGGAGAAGAGAGCTAGATAAAGGAGATAGAGAATCTGGGCAGTATTTTTGAGTTTGGATACAACCTTACCGAAAACAGGGCCAGGAACCTCGGCCTTCATCACTTCTAGGTGGCTATTTTTGGCATTATCCATAATAGCAAGTGCAAAAACAAGCACTCCCATCTCTCCAATCAAGTGGGTAAAACTTCGCCAGAAGAGGAGGGAACGGCTGAGAACCGAAACGTCGTTCAAAATACTTGCTCCAGTAGTTGTAAACCCAGAACTGATTTCAAAAAAGGCATCAATAACGCTGGGGATTTGCCCAGCAAAGACAAAGGGGAGACCGCCAAAGAAGGACCAAAGGATCCAACAGAGGGCCACAATCAAGACTCCCTCCTTGGCATAAATCCGTTGATTTTTTGGCTTCTGTAAACTCCCTGAACCGCCTAACAATACGAGAATCCCTATGGTCGAAAAGAGGGCTGTAAAGACTTGGCTCGATTCACGGTAATAGACAGCAATCGCAACAGGAACCAAAAGGAGAACAGCTTCAATCAAAAGTAATTTTGAAAGGAGGTAGCGAATCATACTTTTATTCATTTCTTACCTCGCAATCAAGTCATAAATCTTAGTGATATTCGGCAACAAGGTTGTTACTAGGAGCTTGTCTCCAACTTCCAACATATCCTCCCCAGTTGGGAAAATCGTTTTACCCTTTCGAATGATAGCTGCAATAAGAACCCCTTTTTTCAATTTCAGTTGAGAAAGAGGTTTGGCAGTCATTTTATTGGCTTCCTTGATATGGAATTGCAGGGTTTCGATTTGGCCATTGGCTAGATGGTGCATGGCTTGAAGGTCTGAATACTGGGCATTAACTCGACCACGAATAAAGTGCATAATCGTATCTACAGCGATGCTTTTAGGTGTGATGATACTTGAAAAATCAGGCGCATTGATAATCTCGAGGAGACTGGTACGATTGACCTTAGTAATATTTTTCTGTACACCTACCCTGTCAAGGAACATAGATGTAATCAGATTTTCCTCATCGACTCCTGTTAGAGTCGCAACGGCATCATAGTGTTGAGCACTTTCTTCCAGCAGGATATCTTGTGCGGTACCATCTCCTTGAACGATGTAGAGGTTTGGGAATTTCTCGCTAAAGAAGCTAGCGATTTCAGGATTGATTTCAATAATCTTAGTATCAATACGACTATCTTTGAGGATACCTAGTAGATAATAGGCAATTCTACCAGCTCCAACAATAAGAAGACTCTTCACGGCACGAGACTTGAAATAATTATGGAAGAGCATCATATCAACACGGTTACCAGTGACAAAGATTCTATCTTTATCCTGTATGGTCATATCACCACTTGGGATGATAATTTGATGATCCCTCTCTATCGCACAGACAATGACATTGCCAAATTTTTTCCGAAAATCAGAAATGGGCATTTGGCAAAGACCACTGGAGGATTTAACAGTGAATTCCATCAAGCTGACCCGTCCACCAAAGAAACGTTCGACAGATAGAGCGTTGGGGAAGTCAATGATGTTGGCGATAGCGCGGGCAGCCAAGAGCTCAGGGTTAACGATAAGAGAAAAACCGAGAATATTCTTTTCTTTGAAATAGGAGTTAGAATATTCAGGGTTCCGCACCCGAACGATGGTCTCTTTAGCTCCCATTTTTTTGTCTAGAACGGCTGCAATCATGTTCACTTCATCGTATTCAGTCAGGGCGATAAAGATATCACAATCCTGGACACTGGCTTGCTCAAGGATGGTAAAATCGGCCCCGTTACCAAGGATACCCATGATATCAAAGCGATTGACAATATGATTGAGGACAGCTTCGTCTTGCTCAATCAGCAAAACATCATGCTTTTCTGCAACCAAGGAGCGACAGAGGGCAAAACCAACTTTTCCCCCTCCGACAAGGATAATTTTCATAATAAAACCTACTTTTTCATGATGTAACTATCATATCCTTTTTCAAAAAAATGCACCTACTAGCTAATAAGAAGAGCTTTTAGTAGGACATTTGCTATAAGGTAAAACTATACCCTAACCAATTGAAATAGCTATTAGCACCTTTCTCTGAAATATGGTATGATAAAGGATATACAAGGAGATAAAATGAATAATAATTTACTGGTATTACAATCAGACTTTGGTCTGGTTGATGGTGCGGTATCGGCTATGATTGGAGTGGCTTTAGAAGAGTCTCCAACCTTAAAAATTCATCACTTGACGCACGATATCACACCTTATAATATTTTTGAGGGTAGTTACCGTCTCTTTCAGACGGTGGATTACTGGCCTGAGGGAACGACTTTTGTATCGGTTGTCGATCCAGGTGTCGGCTCGAAACGTAAGAGTGTGGTTGCCAAGACTGCAAACAATCAATACATTGTCACGCCAGATAATGGGACTCTTTCTTTTATCAAGAAACACGTTGGTATTGTAGCCGTTCGTGAAATTTCTGAGGTAGCTAATAGGCGTCAAAACACAGAGCATTCTTATACTTTCCACGGTCGTGATGTCTATGCCTATACTGGTGCTAAACTGGCCAGTGGTCACATTTCTTTTGAGGAAGTGGGACCAGAGCTCAGTGTGGATCAGATTGTGGAACTTCCAGTCGTAGAGACCATTATTGAAGATCATCTGGTGAAGGGAGCCATTGATATTCTGGATGTGCGTTTTGGTTCGCTTTGGACCTCTATTACGCGAGAAGAATTTTACAAACTGGAACCAGAATTTGGTGACCGTTTTGAAGTGACCATCTATCACGCTGATATGCTGGTCTATCAAAATCAGGTTGTTTATGGCAAATCATTTGCAGATGTGAGAATTGGGCAACCCATCCTTTACATCAACTCTCTCTATCGTTTAGGTCTGGCTATCAACCAAGGTTCCTTTGCCAAGGCCTATAATGTAGGTGTCGGTTCATCTTGGACCATTGAAATAAAGAAAATAGAATCATAAAATAGGAGAATATAGATGAAAAATCAATCAATTAAACAAGTTGTTGCTGTAGGAATTGGCGCTGCCCTCTTTGTCGTCATCGGGATGATCAACATTCCGACCCCTGTTCCAAATACAAGCATCCAGCTTCAGTATGCGGTACAAGCGCTACTTTCTATTATTTTTGGACCGATTATCGGTTTGCTTGTCGGGTTGATTGGTCATGCAATCAAGGACTCTCTTGCTGGTTACGGTCTGTGGTGGACTTGGATTATCGCTAGTGGGCTCTTTGGTCTAGCTGTGGGGCTATTTAGAAAGTACGTTCGCGTGATCAATGGTGTCTTTGACTGGAAAGATATTCTTATTTTTAACCTCATTCAACTACTTGCAAATGCCCTTGTTTGGGTTGTCTTGGCACCACTTGGAGATGTTGTGATTTATCAAGAAGCTGCAGAAAAAGTATTTGCCCAAGGAATTGTTGCGGGAATTGCTAATGGTGTATCTGTAGCTATTGCAGGAACTCTTCTCTTGCTTGCCTATGCAGGAACTCAAACTCGTGCAGGAAGTTTGAAAAAGGACTAAAATGATGGAGAAGGCTGGGCAACCAGTCTTTTTCGATGTTTATAGATTAGTTAGGCAAGTAAGCTAGGATAGGAATCTTTTTGGCGCTAAGTTTTTAATAGAAGAGTCTGCAAGAAGGGGTAGATTTATGATAAAATAGAAGTCTAATACTCTGCGAAAATTAAATTCAAACCGCGTCAGCTCTATCTGCAACCTCAAAACAGTGTTTTGAGCAACCTACGGCTAGCTTCCTGGTTTGCTCTTTGATTTTCATTGAGTAGAAGAAGCGAATGAAGAGAGTAAGATGAAAGAAGCTATAATTGAGTGGAAGGATTTCTCTTTCCAGTATGAAACACAACAAGAACCGACCTTGCAAGGGATAGACTTGACCATTTACAAGGGAGAGAAAGTCTTAATTGTTGGACCATCTGGATCAGGTAAATCTACCTTGGGTCAGTGTTTGAATGGGATTATTCCCAATATTTACAAGGGTCAGACATATGGAGAATTTTTGATAAAGGGTCAAACAGCCTTTGATATGAGCATCTATGATAAGTCTCATCTGGTTAGCACAGTTTTGCAGGATACAGATGGGCAGTTTATCGGCTTATCTGTGGCAGAGGACTTGGCTTTTGCTCTAGAAAATGATGTAACAAGTCTAGAAGAGATGAAAAGCCGTGTTCATAAATGGGCTGAAAAGCTGGACCTTCTCCCTTTATTGGCTCAGCGGCCTCAGGATTTGTCAGGTGGACAAAAGCAGCGAGTCAGTCTGGCTGGTGTCTTGATTGATGAGAGTCCGATTCTTTTGTTTGATGAGCCACTCGCCAATCTGGATCCCAAGTCAGGTCAGGATATTATCGAATTGATTGATCAGATTCATAAGGAAGAGGGGACGACGACCCTTATTATTGAGCACCGTTTGGAGGACGTTCTGCATCGTCCTGTGGATCGGATTGTCTTGATAAATGATGGCCGTATCCTCTTTAATGGGAGTCCTGATCAGTTATTGGCGACTGATCTGTTGACCCAAAATGGAATTCGCGAACCCCTTTATCTAACCACTCTCCGTCAATTGGGTGTGGATTTAAAGAAGGAAGAACAATTAGCGAATCTGGATAACATGTCTATCTCAAAAGGTCAGGTTCAGTTGCAGACGGAACTGGTAAAAGAAACCCCAGAATTGCAGTCACTCTTTAGATTAGAGGCCGTGTCTTTTTCTTATGATGATAGACCGATTTTAAAATCCATTCATCTGGATATTAAAAAGGGTGAAAAGATTGCTATTGTCGGAAAAAATGGAGCTGGGAAATCAACTCTAGCCAAGGCTTTAAGTAGCTTTATTCAGACGGAAGGTTCTTACCTTTGGGAAGGACAGGATATCAAAGGAGATTCTGTTGCAGAGCGGGCGGAACGAGTAGGCTATGTGCTGCAAAATCCCAATCAAATGATTTCAACCAATATGATTTTTGATGAGGTGGCTCTAGGGCTTCGTTTGCGAGGTGTGGACGAGCAGGAAATTGAAACAAGAGTCTATGAAACCTTGAAAATCTGTGGTCTTTATGAATTCCGTAATTGGCCCATTTCTGCCCTGTCATTTGGTCAGAAAAAACGTGTGACTATTGCATCGATTTTGGTCTTAGGGGCTGAAATTATCCTCTTAGATGAACCGACAGCAGGTCAAGACCAGAAGAACTATACTGAGATTATGGAATTTCTCGAAGAGTTGCATCAAAAAGGTCATACCATTGTCATGATTACGCATGATATGCAATTGATGCTGGATTATTCAGACAGGGCCCTTGTCATGGTTGATGGAGAACTGATTGCTGATACTGATCCAGCTAGTCTGTTGAGCAATCCTGAGCTGTTAGTAAAAGCCAATCTAAAAGAAACTTCAATCTTCAACTTGGCTAAAAAACTAGACGTGGATTCACTTGCTTTAACGGCATTTTACAAAGAAAGGAGAGAAGGATGCAAGCTAAATTAATTGGTTACCAGCATAGAGATACTGTGATTCATCGCTTGTCAGGAGCTGGTAAACTTCTCTTTTTCATCCTCGTGTCATTGGCGGCCATGATTAGCTATGATACCAGACTGCTTGTTCTGATTGCCATCTTTTCGGTCTTTCTCCTCTATTTGTCAGAAATCCGTTTTAAAGATGTTTCCTTTGTGGCCGTTTTTGCGACGGTATTTGCCGTTTTAAACGTTTTGATGGTCTATCTCTTTTCTCCTGAGTATGGGGTTGGACTTTACGGAGAGAGAAGTGTGATTTGGCAGGGAATCGGTGCCTACACTCTGACCAGCCAGGAGCTCTTTTATCTGCTAAATCTGGCCATTAAGTACCTTTGTACCATTCCTCTGGCTATTATCTTTTTGATGACAACCCATCCTAGTCAGTTTGCTTCTAGTTTAAATCAAATTGGTGTGCCTTACAAGATTGCCTATTCAGTCAGTCTGACCTTGCGCTATATTCCAGATTTGCAGGAAGAATTCTTTACTATCAAAATGTCTCAGGAGGCGCGTGGGATGGAATTATCCAAGAAAGCTTCTCTTATGCAACGAATCAAAGGCAATTTGCGCATTATTACTCCCTTGATTTTTAGCTCGCTAGAACGCATTGATACCATCGCGACCGCCATGGAGCTTCGGCGCTTTGGGAAAGAGAAAAAACGCACTTGGTATAGTTATCAGGCCTTGAAAAAAGGAGACTATCTTACCTTGTTCTTGGCAGCCTTGTTTTTAGTAGCTAGTTTACTACTTATCTTGCAGAATCAAGGACGATTTTACAATCCTTGGAAATAGCTTGAAAAAATTGAAAAAATCAAGTCGTTTCTATTGACAATGATTCTGAAAGTGTTATACTAAGAAAGTAGTTTCGCTGATTTACTTCAAACCTGTTGTGAGGTAAGTTAACGATGCCTTAACCACGCTGTTTGCTGAGCTTGACTCCGGGCAGTGTGGCTATTTTTTTGCAATGGTGAAAGGAAGCAAGTCATGACAAATCACATTGTATTATTTGAACCACAAATTCCACAAAATACAGGCAATATCGCGCGTACTTGTGCTGCGACCAATTCTCCCCTCCACATCATCAAGCCAATGGGCTTTCCTATTGACGACCGCAAGATGAAGCGAGCTGGATTGGATTATTGGGATAAACTTGAGATTTATTTTTATGACAGTTTGGAAGATTTCATGTCTCAGATGAAGGGAAAACTCTATCTGATTTCGAAATTCGCGGAAAAAGTCTATTCTGAGGTGGATTTATCGACTGATGAAGACCATTATTTTCTCTTTGGACGTGAAGACAAGGGCTTACCTGAGGGCTTTATGCGCGAACATCCTGAGAAAGCTCTCCGTATTCCCATGAATGATGAACATGTCCGCAGTCTCAATGTGTCTAATACCGTCTGCATGATTGTCTATGAGGCTCTTCGCCAGCAGAACTTTGCAGGTCTTGAACTCGTCCATACCTATGAAGTGGATAAATTGAAATAAAAAATGAAAATGAAAATGAACAAAATGCTTGCGCTTGCAAGCGTTTTTTGTTATGATAAAAGAGTCTTCAGGGCAGGGTGTGATTCCCGACCGGCGGTAAATTTGACTAGCTATTTTAGCTTTCTCGTCGTTGTCTTGTCTCGATATACTTTAAGTATTATCTTCGACTGCGACGCCTAGATAAATCTAAAATATCTTAGCCAAATAAGTCCGCGAGCGCAAGCTGATGTGGTGAGATTCCACAACCGACAGTATAGTCTGGATGGGAGAAGACGAAAGAATAGCTTTGTCTGTTCTGATAGATTTATAGCTAAACTGTAACCGCTTGCTCGAATTTCCTTAATAGAGTGAGAGGGAACTTTTGGGATATAAAAAGTGAGAATAGATAGAGGAATCCTTTCTAACTTCTTCTGATTTTATAGAAAATTGGAGGAACCTGTTATGACAAACACACGTCGACTTTCGACCATTGCGATTTTATCAGCCATCTCATTTGTGCTGATGTACTTTGACTTTCCGCTTTTGCCAGCGGCGTCATTCCTCAAGATCGAATTTAGTATCTTGCCAGTCCTTGTGGGTCTGGTGGTCATGGATTTGCCTGCTGCTCTAGGAGTTCTCTTGCTTCGCTCATTCTTGAAATTGCTTCTTAACAGTCAGGGAGTGAATACTTATATTGGTTTGCCAATGAATATCGTAGCTTTGGGAGTTTTTGTCATCGTATTTGCTTTGATTTGGAAAAAGGAACGGACAACCCTTCGTTTCCTACTAGGCTCTCTAGCTGGAACTATTGGCTTGACCGTGGCTATGTTGGTTCTCAACTATGTTTACGCTGTTCCTTTGTACGCTAAGTTTGCTAACTTTGATATTGGAAAAATTTTGGGACTTTCCAACTACCTAATGACCATGGTATTACCTTTTAACTTGATTGAGGGTGTAATCTTTTCCGTTTCATTCTGGTTGTTGTACGTTCTTTTGAAACCAACCTTAAAACACTATGAAAGATAAACAAACATTTTTAATGAAGGGCAGTTTTGCCCTTTTACTTTTCGTTATTCTTGGCTATATGGTCAAATTTTACCCTGAAACGCTGGTCGGTTTTGACCAATCGCTTCAGACTGCCATTCGAGGAGACTTACCAGATGACTTGACTATTCTTTTTCAATCCCTCACACGTCTGATTGATATCCCAGTGATTATCACTTGGGTTGTCATTACAGCTTTTGTCTTTTATCGTAAGCGATGGAAGATAGAAAGTTTCTTCATGCTGGGAAATCTGGCTTTGGCAGGTCTTTTAATCGTGACCTTTAAAAATATCTACCAGCGCCCACGACCAGCTATTTTACACTTGGTTGAGGAGAAGGGATTTTCCTTCCCAAGTGGCCATTCTCTGGCTGTAACTTTGATGGTAGGTACTCTGATTGTCATTCTCAGTCAACGAATTAAAAATCCAGTCTGGAGAAAAATCGTACAAATCGTCCTTGGCCTCTACCTAGTCAGTGTGCTGGTATCAAGAGTCTATCTGGGAGTTCACTACCCATCAGATGTTCTTGCCAGTTTCTGTGTGGGTTTGGGAGTCTTGTTTATCGAGTTTCCCTTCTATGACAAGCTCCGCTTCCAATGGCGATTTAAAGGCAAGCAGAAGTGATGGAAAAGATAAAAAATTGTACAAATACAAATAGAACCATATGAAATATATACTTGAAACATGTTTTGGTGTTTGATATATTTTAATAAATAAAGCAAGGAGGAAGAAAGTGTGGGTATGTTATTAGCGACACGCTTAAAAAATAAAAGAAAGGAATTAAAATTATCTCAAAAAGAATTAGCTGAGGGGATTTGTGAGCAAGGGCAGATTAGCCGTATGGAGCAAGGTAAATACTCACCTGGGTCAGAATTACTCTTTCAACTATCTAAGCGATTGAAGGTGAGCATGGATTATTTCTTTGAAGATACTGAGGTTTCTAGTTTAGAAAATATTGATAAGTTTAAAGAATTATCTAAGAAATTTTTGGATGAGAGGGAATATGAATCTCTCCATTACATCTATGAACTGGAAAAATCTAAACGTGCTCGTCTATCTGCTAAAGACCAGATTTATTTGGACTGGATTGATACATTAGTTCAATTCTGTTATTTAAATCATCAAACAGGGGCAGTTGCGAAACTGGAAAAAATACTGTTATCTCTGAAAAAATCTGATTTTTACTATCTACAACTGGGAAATACCTTGGCTAATTTTTATTTTGATATGGGGCAGGAAGACACATATCAGGAACTCTATCAACTTTTAAAAGAGAACCTCCAGTCACTATCTGTTCATCATTTGGAACAGTTAGAATTGATGATTAAATTCCGATATAACTATTGTAGATATTTGTGGTTGAATGAACGAACATCTGAAGCTATAGAAGAAATTACAGAAACGATAGCTATTTGTAAAAGATATAATAGTAGTTATCGATTAGCAGATTTGTATTGTTTATTGGGAAATATAAGCGAGAGCTTTGCTGAAAGGGATAGGATACTAGGTTTTTATCAAGTATCTTATCAGCTTTACAAGCACGAAGAGAACCAGAGAATGATGCTAGAAATTGAGAAGGAAATGAAATTATTGGAAAGTGAAGATTAAGAAAAAGATTTGTATTTTTAGATAACTTAAATTCATATTTCAAAAAAAAATAAAAAAACACCATAAAAATTATTGACAAACCAAAATTGATGTGTTAGAATATCATCAATAGTTTTTGATTTTGGTATTGGAACTTTGGGGATATATTGGGCGTTGTTAGGATTTCAATTTCCTTTTGAGTTGAAGAAGGAGGCAATCCAATGAATACTTTTCTGACCAATAAAAGTTACCGGATGTTGCTGATTAATCAATGGGTTTCGTCATTTGGTGATACGCTGTTTTATATTTCCTTTATTTCTTATGTATCGGGATATAAATTTGCTTCATTAGCTGTTCTTTGTATAACAGTTTCGGAGACTTTGCCGCAGATTTCTCAGTTGTTCACAGGCGTTATTGCCGATTTTCAAAAAAATCGTGTTGCAAAATATATTGCTATATTGGCAAGTAAGTTTCTGCTTTATACTCTATTGACACTGTTTGTAACGGATAAGAACTTTTCTATGGGGATGGTTTTTCTTATTTGTGGCATCAATCTTTTATCAGATACTATGAGTTATTTTGCAGGTGCTATGATTTCTCCTTTGTATGTGAGGATTATAGGAGATGATATGACAGATGCTATGGGGTTTAGACAGGCAACTGCTGGTGTAGTTAATATTCTTAGCAACCTTACAGGTGGAGTTTTGATTGGGGTCATCAGTCTTCAGATGTTTGTGGGTTTGAATGCTTTGACCTTTCTTTTTGCACTGTTGGGTGTGGTGTTTATTCGTACTTCTTTGAGAGATATTGAGGGACAGATGGAGGTTAGTAAAAGATTAACCGCAAAATCTTTTGGAGAGCATTTCCTCTATTCTATGAAGATATTGTCAAGTTTTCCAGCCATCATCAAATTAATATTCATTGCAGCTATGAACCAAGTGATTTTAAGCATTATTACCCCTTTAACGACTTTGATGTTGATTCATCATCCATTTATCTTCTTTGACACTGGGAAATCCATTGCAGCATTGTCAGTGGTTATTTTTTCAGGAACGATTGTGGGAAGTTTTTTGAGTGGAGGTATCCTAAAAAATATTCCCATAAAAATGATTGTCTACTTTGAAGAAATTATGCATCTCTGTATTCTCTTTTCTTGGTTGATCAATCATTTCCTCCTTTTATTGGTAGTTGTCTTCTTATGCGCAGTTGCAGTAGGAATGATGGGGCCTCGGATTTTCAACCTTGTATTCTCGATGGTTCCAGAAGAAGTCATGGGAACCATCCAGTCAGTGCTTGGAGTATTCAATGTTGTTGTACCAGGAATTCTTAGCATGCTCATCGTTGCCTTAGCGAGTGCTACAAACCTAAAAATCACAGTGCTTCCACTTTTTATTTTTGTATTGACTGCCTTAGCAATTGTGAAAGCAATGAAAATAGAGTAATAGTAGTATGAACTACTGTCTCTTTTTGGGTGGGAGTTCATTACCCATCAGACGTTCTTGCCAGTCTCTGTCTGGGGTTGCGAGTCTTGTTTATCGAGTTTCCCTTTTATGACAAGCTCCGCTTCCAATGGCGATTTAAAGGCAAGCAGAAGTGAGTATCGAATTCCCTTGAGGAGAAAGAAATGAAAGTCAATATAGCATATCTTCATCCGACTCAACTATACTTATTAGAAAAATGGACCATTCTGTATTATCCCATTACGCTGATTTAAGTTGGAGGAGCTCTTTCCATGCAACATTAGAGCTTATAAAGAGTCCGATCAATACCGTCCAGCTAGAAATTAGGAGGAATCAGCAAGTGATTCCCCTGTCCCTCATAGAGTGATTATAAAACCATACGATAAATGTACCTCCTTAATTAATAAAATTAGACTTTACATGTTTAGAGAGATGACTGTTCCCAAGAGATACCATAATTTCTACCGTAAGCAATATTATATTTCTATCTATTTTAGTCACCACCTAAAACTATGATTTTGCAAGAAAGGTTATGGAATTCTCAAGCAATATGGCTAAAATTAGATAGATATACAAAAGGAAAGATAGAAGCTTTCATATGTATGGTATATCAACACGAGAGCATAGTAATTGCGTAAAATATATTTTTTTGCTATACTAATCAATATTTATTTGCAAAAGGAATGAGTTAAGATAAGCAATAATAATTTTAAATACTTACTTTGCAATCAAATTTTTAACTTGATTGCAAATATTTTTTTCAGTGTAACAATCATCTCAAAGGTTTATTCACAAAGTAATTCTATCAGTGAATCAACATTTGTTTTGATAATAGGAACTATTTCAGCAGTTATAGGAGGTTTGATTGGACCTATTTTTTAGACAAAATTTCACATAAAAATGTATTGTCGTTTACTAATCTGATTAGTGGGCTAGTTACTCTATCTTATACCATTATCAGTTCATTTAATGATAGTATTATAATAACCTATTCCACAGTCTTTTTAATAAGCATCACCAATAGTTTTTATACTCCTGCACGTCTAGCTATTGTTCCTAGTATAGTTGATAATGATGCGATAGTAAAAGCAAACGGTCTCACCCTAAGCATTCGTCAATCCGTTCAAACAGCAGGCTGGGCACTTGCAATTCCATTGTCTACGTTACTAGGTTTGCAATATTCATTATATTTTATAGCCTTGTGTTTCTTGCTCTCCTCAGTTCTAAGTTTTTATATTCACGTTGAAAAGAATCAACATAAACCAAACTCTTCTAAAAATTCATATGTATATCAAATTTTTGAAGGTCTCATACCTATAAGGGATAATCCTGTCATCAGGGATATAACTATTATGGATATTATTGAAAATTTTGCAAATGTGATTTGGACATCTTCATACCTCCTAGCATTTACAACCACTATCCTTTTAACAAGTGAAACTTGGTGGGGATACCAGGGTTCAGCATACTTCTTAGGGATTATAGTTGGAGGAGGGGTAATAACAAAATACTCTCATAAACTTCAACATTTTCCAGGAAAATTTTTGTTTATATCATCACTTCTTGTTACACTACTCACACTATTTTACACTGTTAATAGAAGCCCTATCATAACAATTATTATTTCTTTTCTAGTCGGCCCCCCTGCACAAATTAGAAATATAATTCAAGAATCAATTATTCAAGAAAAAGTTGATCCTAGTATATTGGCAAGAGCTTTTGCTGCCAGAAGTGTTTTAATGCAACTAATGTATGCTGTAGCGCTAGTTTCATTTAGTTATCTAGCAGACTTAATTGGAATTTTGCCAGTATACTTTATTTCAGTTATCATTTATTTTGCAATTTCATTTATTCCTGTAATATCGTCAGCATTAAAAAAAACACTGTGAAATTATGTATTTTTATGGAGATATAAGACTTCATATATCGTTTTGAGTAGTTTATGAGTACAAGCTATGATAGTTTCCATCTTACTGCCTCCTATTCCATTAGATTAGACTTCCTGTGAAACAAAAATATGATACAATAAAATTATGAAGCAAGTAAACAACTAACTGATACACGATTTAAGCTCCTTGTTGGTGTTCAGCGCACGACTTTTGAAGAGATGTTAGCTGTATTGAAAACAGCTTATCAAGGTAAACACGCAAAAGGGGGACGAAAACCTAAACTAAGCCTAGAAGACTTTCTTATGGCGACTTCAATATGTGCGAAAATATCGAACTTATGAACAAATTGCGGCTGATTTTGGTATCCACGAAAGCAACTTACTCCGTCGGAGCCAATGGGTTGAAGTAACTCTTGTTCAAAGTGGTTTTACGATTTCAAGAACTCCTCTCAGTTCTGAGGACACGGTAATGATTGATGCGACGGAAGTAAAAATCAATCGCCCTAAAAAACAATTAGAGAATTATTCTGGTAAAAAGAAATTTCACGCTATGAAGGCTCAAGCGATTGTCACAAGTCAAGGGAGAATTGTTTCTTTGGATATCGCTGTGAACTATTGTCATGATATGAAGTTGTTCAAAATGAGTCGCAGAAATATCGGACAAGCTGGTAAAATCTTGGCTGACAGTGGTTATCAAGGGCTCATGAAGCTATATCCTCAAGCACAAACTCCGAGGAAATCCAGCAAACTCAAGCCGCTAATAGCTGAAGATAAAGCCTATAACCATGCGCTATCTAAGGAGAGAATCAAGGTTGAGAGCATCTTTGCCAAAGTAAAAACGTTTACAATGATTTCAACAACCTATCGAAATCATCGTAAACGCTTCGGATTACGAATGAATTTGATTGCTGGCATTATCAATCATGAACTAGGATTCTAGTTTTGCAGGAAGTCTATTTACTCTGTTTTTGATTTAGAAGATCGTATCCTAGCTCAAGATGAGTATGAAGCAAAATGGTATAACTGGTGTGATGGTTTTAATCAAGCAGCAACTCTTTTGTTGAAAAGGTAGTGCATTGTGTCTTGTTCCTTATTATAAGGTCAATCATTGTGAGGAAGCTTTTGCTTGGTATCAGGATGTGAACTTGGTTTACCTCGTAGATGGGGTGAAGCTTCCTTACAGTCAAGCGACCTTGGAAGCCATGTATTTCTATTTGGATCGGCATGGTGAGCTTTTTTGGATTGAAGTCAAGGAGAAGGGAGAATGGTTTCCAATTGGGGATATTACACTATCTCAGGATAATCTCCCCATTGTGATTGGGAATTCCGCTTACCAACATCGAGGACTTGGAAAAAAGATTCTAAGTGCTTTGATTGAATTTGCTTGAGTAAAAGGATGGAAAGAATTGAGAGTTAAGGAAATCTACACCTACAATCATGCTTCTAGGAGGTGTTTCAAGTCGCTTGGATTTGTGGAAAATGGAGCAACAGAAAAAGGAAGGAGTTTTATATTGGAATTAGTCTAATCCTGCCACTTTCTCCCCCTTAACCTTTGACTATTCCGCAAAATTATCGTAAAATAAAGAGTAAATGATAAAATGAGGTCAGAGTCTGTTTGCTCTGGCGATAGTAGTATAAATGAGGAGAAACGCTTTGGAATTAGAAGTATTTGCTGGGCAAGAAAAAAGTGAACTATCTATGATTGAGGTAGCGCGTGCTATCTTGGAACTTCGTGGTCGCGATCATGAGATGCATTTTAGCGATCTTGTAAATGAAATTCAAAACTACCTTGGAACATCAAACAGCGATATCCGCGAAGCTTTGCCTTTGTTCTACACAGAGTTGAACTTTGACGGTAGCTTCATCTCACTTGGGGACAACAAATGGGGTCTTCGTTCATGGTATGGTGTGGACGAAATCGACGAAGAAATCATCGCTCTTGAAGAAAATGACGACGATGAAGTAGCACCAAAAGCTAAGAAAAAACGTGTCAATGCCTTTATGGATGGTGATTCAGATGCCATTGACTACAATGCAGATGATCCAGAAGACGAAGATGCATACGAAGCAGATCCAGCTCTTTCATACGATGATGAAAATCCAGATGATGAAAAAAATGAAGTGGAAGCTTATGATGCAGAAATCAACGAAATCGCTCCAGATGACTTGGGAGAAGATGT
The DNA here is from genome assembly GCF_013277355.1 of Streptococcus sp. 1343. NCBI lineage: Bacteria > Bacillati > Bacillota > Bacilli > Lactobacillales > Streptococcaceae > Streptococcus > Streptococcus sp. 1343. Next base: position 14,703 of record NZ_VMMT01000025.1, on the reverse strand, counting down.
GGATCTCAACGAAGACGACGACGAGTTTTCAGATGACGACGCTGAAACCAGCGAGGAATAAGAGGTAGCTATTGACAATTATCCTATTTTTAGGTATCATATTGTTTGGGCACCTCTTTTAGAGGTCGGGGCTCCCTAGTTCTTAGGGAGCTATTTTTGTTTTTTCAAGAAGTTATCTTCTTGTATTTTATACTCAATGAAAATCAAAGAGCAAGCTAGGAAACTAGCCGTAGGCTGCTCAAAACACTGTTTTGAGGTTGTAGATAAGACTGACAAAGTCAGGAACACATATCTACGGCAAGGCGACGTTGACGCGGTTTGAAGAGATTTTCGAAGAGTATTAGTTGTGAATCTGGTGCAGTCGTCCCAGATTATTCTTATTAGTAGGGTCTTGTTTTCTATGTCCCCACGTAGTTAGCAAGACCTTGAGCACTTTAGAAAGAGGAATCTATGTCTACGAAATATATTTTTGTAACTGGTGGTGTGGTATCGTCTATTGGGAAAGGGATTGTGGCAGCGAGTCTGGGCCGTCTCTTGAAAAATCGTGGTCTTAAAGTAACCATTCAAAAATTTGACCCTTATATCAATATTGATCCAGGAACTATGAGTCCTTACCAGCACGGGGAAGTTTTTGTGACAGATGACGGAGCTGAGACAGATTTGGACTTGGGTCACTATGAACGTTTCATCGATATCAATCTCAACAAATATTCCAACGTGACAACTGGGAAAATTTACAGTGAAGTTCTTCGTAAAGAACGCCGTGGAGAATACCTTGGGGCAACTGTTCAAGTCATTCCTCATATCACAGATGCTTTGAAAGAAAAAATCAAGCGTGCCGCTCTAACGACCGACTCTGATGTCATTATCACAGAGGTTGGTGGAACAGTAGGAGATATCGAGTCCTTGCCATTCCTAGAGGCTCTTCGTCAGATGAAGGCAGATGTGGGTGCGGATAATGTCATGTATATCCATACAACCTTGCTTCCTTACCTCAAGGCTGCTGGTGAAATGAAAACCAAACCAACCCAACACTCTGTCAAAGAATTGCGTGGCTTGGGAATCCAACCAAATATGTTGGTTATTCGTACAGAAGAGCCAGCTGGTCAAGGAATTAAAAATAAACTGGCCCAGTTCTGTGATGTGGCACCAGAAGCCGTTATCGAATCGTTGGATGTTGAACACCTTTACCAAATTCCACTGAACTTGCAGGCACAAGGGATGGACCAAATTGTTTGTGATCATTTGAAATTAGACGCACCAGCAGCGGATATGACAGAATGGTCAGCCATGGTGGACAAGGTCATGAACCTCAAGAAACAAGTTAAGATTTCCCTTGTTGGTAAGTATGTGGAGTTGCAAGATGCCTACATCTCAGTGGTTGAAGCCTTGAAACACTCTGGTTATGCCAACGATGCAGAAGTTAAAATCAATTGGGTCAATGCCAATGATGTGACAGCAGAGAATGTGGCAGAGCTTTTGTCTGATGCGGACGGAATCATCGTACCAGGTGGTTTTGGACAACGTGGTACGGAAGGGAAAATCCAAGCCATTCGCTATGCGCGTGAAAATGATGTTCCAATGTTAGGTGTCTGCTTGGGAATGCAGTTGACATGTATCGAATTTGCTCGTCACGTTTTAGGACTCGAAGGTGCCAATTCTGCAGAGCTTGCACCAGAAACAAAATACCCTATCATTGATATCATGCGTGATCAGATTGATGTTGAGGATATGGGGGGAACCCTTCGCTTGGGGCTTTATCCGTCTAAGTTGAAACGTGGCTCTAAGGCAGCAGCTGCTTATCACAATCAAGAAGTGGTGCAACGCCGTCACCGTCACCGTTATGAGTTTAACAATGCCTTCCGTGAGCAGTTTGAGGCAGCAGGCTTTGTCTTCTCAGGAGTTTCTCCAGACAATCGTTTGGTCGAAATCGTGGAAATTCCAGAAAATAAATTCTTTGTAGCGTGTCAGTATCACCCTGAACTGTCAAGCCGTCCAAACCGCCCAGAAGAACTCTACACTGCCTTTGTCACTGCAGCGGTTGAGAACAGCAATTAGCTAGATTATAACCTTTGAGAACAATCTCAGAGGTTTTTTTGCATACGATGGATATTGCAGTATATCTGAGGTAGGAGTCCTCTGTGTGTACCTGCTACCCTTGAAATCAATAGCGACTCCCTCTTGCCCTGTGCTAGTGAATGGATTTATCAGTATATTGAAATGAAATAAAATTTGAACAAATTAATTCGGAAAGCCAAATCAATTTCTAGCAAAGTTTTAGGAACTGGATTGTATAGTGAATTGAAATAAGATGTGAACAACTCTATCAGGAAAGTCAAATTAATTTATAGAAATATTTTAGCAGTCAAGATGTACTGTTATAGATTCAATATACTATACTTTTTTAATTTAATCCACTATAATAAAATGAAATAATAACAGGATAAATCGTTCAGGGCAGTCAAATCGATTTCTAACAATGTTTTAGAAATAGAGGTGTACTATTCTAGTTTCAATATACTATATATCTGCAGAATACTCTTTCAGTTTCATTCAGCCTAGTCTTGCTTAGGAAAAAGCAAAAAGCCATCCAATTATGATGGATAGCTTCTTGGTTCTTAGATTTGTTCTGCAAAAACCTTTTCAGCAAGGTTCATAGCGTGGTCTGATACACGAGTGTAGTGTGAGATGATGTCTATAAAGTTGACCCCAGCTTGTGTTGAACATTCGCCCTTGTTGAGGCGTTTGATGTGGGTTTTTCTGAGAACACGTTCTATCTTATTGATTGCTTCATGACGTTCTACAAGACTGCGTGCTTTTTCAATATCATTGTTTTCCACACTATCCAGAGCATCTTTGATAAAGTCACTAGTTTGACGATAAACTTCCTCTAATTCTTTCAAGGCGGCATCAGAAAATTCAACATTTTTACGTTGAAGATAGTCAGTCAGATTGAGTAGAGCCTCCGTGTGGTCTCCAATCCGTTCCAAATCACGGGAGGAATCAAGGATATTGGTGAGCACTTCACTTTCTTTTTGGCTGAGAGCTTCGCTTGAAAGGGCAATGAGATAACGTGTTAATTGCTCATCGATGGTGTTAATTGCTTCTTCGGTTTTATGCCCTTTTTCAGCAACTTTTTCATCCAAGTCAATGATGTACTTATAGGAAAGGTCAAAGGCTTTAGCAGCGTAGTTTCCTAAGTGCAAGAGCTCTTTTTTAGCATTTCCTAGAGCGATAGATGGGGCTTGTTTGATGAAATGTTCATCAAGATATAAGGGTTCGTATTTGACAACCTCGTCCTCTCCAGGAATAATCTTGGTTACAAAGTAAGCCAGAGCTCCGATAAATGGAAATTGGACAATGGTGTTGGTAATATTAAAGGTTCCGTGAGCAAAGGCGATGGTCATTTCCGGTGCTAGATTTAGCGTAGCTTCAAACCAATGAATCAGGACAGTAAAAGGAACTAGAAAAATAACGCAGACAACTGTTCCGATAACGTTGAAGGCAACATGAGCTCCTGCTACCCGTTTAGCTGCAATATTAGCCCCTAAAGAGGCAATGATGGCTGTAATGGTTGTCCCGATATTGTCACCAAATAGAACTGGCAAAGCTCCCTGTAGGTCAATTAGATTGCCGGCGTAGAGGTTTTGTAAAATCCCAATGGTAGCCGAAGAAGCTTGAATTAGCAAGGTCAAGCCAGTACTGACAAAGACACCCAAAACAGGATTCTTACTTAGCTCAATCATATAGTCCTTAAAGACCTGTAAATCCTTGAGTGGAGCCATTGCACCGCTCATAAGATTGAGGGCAAAAAAGATACCACCTACACCAAAGAGGATGCGTCCGATATTATTGACTGTCCGATTTTTCGTAAAAAAGAGACAGACGGCACCGATAAAGAGCATAGGTAGGGCATAGTTACCTAATTTAAAACCGATGAGAAAGGATGTGACAGTTGTCCCAATATTAGCACCCATGACAATCCCGATAGCCTGACGTAAGGTTAAGAGACCGGCACTGACCAGGCCGACTGTGATAACTGTTACACCAGAACTAGACTGAATTAGAGCAGTCATCCCAATACCAACCAGAACTCCAAAGAAAGGATTACTAGTATATTTGTCAATGTAAAAACGAAGGCGATCTCCAGCAGCTTGTTGCAAACCGTCTCCCATGGTCTTGATACTATATAAGAATAGTCCCAGACCACCTAAAAAGTGAAATAAAATTTCCTGCCAATTAATGGACATTTCTTTTTCCTCCGAAAAATAATCGCGGAATATCTCCTATTCTATTTTAAAGGATAAAAGTAAATCTAACAAGTGTTAATGTCAAGTTTGTAAAAGAAAATTATAATTGATAAGTGTATTATTTTTAAGAGTTTTTAACCTTATTTTAGATTTGTGAAAACAGCTATTGTGTTTTGTCAAAAAATGCTTTAGGATAAAAATGTGATTATCTTGGTCCCTGTGATTGGGATAAAAATTTTATAAAGAAAGTTAAGCGCTTTCTTTTGTGCAACAAAATCAATTTTTTAGGAGGAGAAAATGAAGAATTCATTTTTTGAAAGACGTTGTCGTTACAGTATTCGTAAGTTATCAGTAGGGGCTTGCTCACTGATGATTGGGGCTGTTTTATTTGCTAGTCCAGCCTTGGCAGAAGAAACTGCAGTTCCTGAAAATAGCGGAACCAATACAGAGCTTGTTTCAGGAGAGAGTGAGCATCCAACTAATGAAGCTGACAAGCAGCATGAAGGAGAACATGCTAGAGAAAATAAGCCAGAAAAGGCAGAAGGAGTAGCGACAGCATCTGAAACTGCTTCGCCAGCAAGCAATGAAGCTGCAACTACTGAAACTGCAGAGGCAGTAAGCGTAGCTAAATCAGAGGAAAAACCAAGTGAGGTGGCTGCAGAAACACCATCTGCAGAAGCAAAACCAAAGTCTGACAAGGAAACGGAAGCAAAGCCTGAAGCAACTAGCCAAGGGGATGAGTCTAAGCCAGCAGCAGAAGCTAATAAGACTGAAAAAGAAGTCCAGCCAGATGTCCCTAAAAATACGGAAAAAACATTAAAACCAAAGGAAATCAAATTTAATTCTTGGGAAGAATTGTTAAAATGGGAACCAGGTGCTCGTGAAGATGATGCTATTAACCGCGGGTCTGTCGCCCTCGCTTCACGTCGGACAGGTCATTTAGTCAATGAAAAAGCTAGCAAGGAAGCAAAAGTTCAAGCCTTATCAAACACCAATTCTAAAGCAAAAGACCATGCTTCTGTTGGTGGAGAAGAGTTCAAGGCCTATGTTTTTGACTATTGGCAATATCTAGATTCAATGGTCTTCTGGGAAGGTCTCGTACCAACTCCTGACGTTATTGATGCAGGTCACCGTAACGGGGTGCCTGTATATGGTACACTCTTCTTCAACTGGTCTAATAGTATTGCTGATCAAGAAAAATTCGCTGAAGCTTTGAAGCAAGACGCAGATGGTAGCTTCCCAATTGCCCGTAAATTGGTAGATATGGCCAAGTATTATGGCTATGATGGCTATTTCATTAACCAAGAAACAACTGGGGATTTGGTTGAACCTCTTGGAGAAAAGATGCGCCAGTTTATGCTCTATACCAAGGAGTATGCTGCTAAGGTAAACCATCCAATCAAGTATTCTTGGTACGATGCCATGACTTATAACTATGGACGTTACCACCAAGATGGTTTAGGAGAATACAACTATCAGTTTATGCAAAAAGAGGGGGACAAGGTACCCGCTGATCACTTCTTTGCTAACTTTAACTGGACCAAAGAGAAGAATGATTACTCTGTAGCTATGGCCAAATGGCTAGAGCGTAGCCAGTACGATGTCTTTGCAGGATTGGAATTGCAACAGGGTGGTTCTTATAAGACTAAAGTGAAATGGGATGCCCTTTTAGATGAAAATGGCAAACTTCGCTTGTCACTTGGACTCTTTGCGCCAGATACTATTACAAGTCTTGGCAAGACAGGCGAAGACTATCATAAGAATGAAAATATCTTCTTCACTGGTTACCAAGGCGATCCAACTGGTCAAAAACCAGATGACAAGGACTGGTACGGGATTGCCAACCTAGTTGCGGACCGCACGCCAGCAGTAGGTCATACTTTTACCACTTCTTTTAATACAGGTCATGGTAGAAAATGGTTCGTAGATGGTAAGGTTTCTAAGGATTCTGAGTGGAATTACCGTTCAGTTTCAGGTGTTCTTCCAACATGGCGCTGGTGGCAAAAATCAACTGGTGATAAGTTGAAAGCAAGCTATGATTTTGAAGATGCTTATAATGGTGGAACTTCTCTTAAATTTGCAGGGGATCTTTCAGGTGCGACCAAGCAAGATGTGAATTTGTACTCTACTCGCTTGAAGGTGACAGATACAACCAAATTGCATGTTGCCCACAAAGGAGGCAAAGGGACCAAGGTTTATGTAGAATTTGCAACCAAGAAAGATTATACCTACGGTGATGAAGCTGCCCGTAAAGAATTGACAGTTTCAGATAACTGGACTACCGATGATTTTGATTTGAGTGCCTTGGCAGGTAAAACAATTTACGGTATTAAACTCTATTTTGAAAATGACAAAGACTTAAAAGGTTATCAATTTAACCTGGGGCAATTGACCATCAGCAATAATCAAGATGCTCCTCAGGCACCAACCACAGTAGCTGTAGCCAAACAAGTCCTTAAAAATGCCCAAGAAGCGGAAGCAGTTGTACAATTTACTGGTCATAAAGATGCTGATTTCTATGAAGTCTATGAAAAGGATGGCGATGCTTGGCGCCTATTGACAGGTTCATCTGCAACTACGATCTACCTACCAAAAGTTAGCCGCTCAGCTAGTGCGACTGGTACTAGTCAGGAGTTGAAGGTTGTTGCAGTTGGTAAGAATGGCCTTCGTTCTGAAGCAGCAACTACAAACTTTGAGTGGGGGATGACTGTCCAAGACACAAGTCTTCCAAGACCTCTAGCAGAAAACATCGTTCCAGGGGCTACTGTTATCGGAAGTACCTTCCCAGATACAGAAGGTGGAGAAGGTATCGAAGGTATGTTGAATGGGACCATCACCAGTCTATCTGACAAATGGTCTTCTTCTCAATTAAGTGGTAGCGTTGATATTCGTTTGACACAACCACGCCGTGTTGTGAGATGGGTCATGGATCATGCTGGAGCTGGTGGAGAATCTGTCAACGATGGTTTGATGAACACCAAAGACTTTGACCTCTATTATAAAGATGCGGATGGTCAATGGAAGTTGGCTAAGGAAGTCCGTGGCAATAAAGCTCATGTTACAGATATTACCCTTGATAAACCTATCACAGCTCAAGATTGGCGCTTGAATGTTGTCACTTCTGACAATGGAACTCCATGGAAGGCTATTCGGATCTATAACTGGAAAATGTATGAAAAGCTTGATACTGAGAGTGTCAATATTCCGATGGCCAAGGCTGCAGCCCGTTCTCTAGGCAATAACAAGGTACAGGTTGGTTTTGCAGATGTACCGGCTGGAGCAACTATTACCGTTTATGATAATCCAAATTCTCAAATTCCGCTCGCAACCTTGAAGAGCGAATTTGGAGGAGACCTAGCAAGTGCACCATTGGATTTGACAAATCAATCTGGTCTTCTTTATTATCGTACCCAGTTGCCAGGCAAGGAAATTAGTAATGTCCTAGCAGTTTCCGTTCCAAAAGATGACAGAAGAATCAAGTCAGTCAGCCTAGAAACAGGACCTAAGAAAACAAGCTACGCCGAAGGGGAGGATTTGGACCTTAGAGGTGGTGTTCTTCGAGTTCAGTATGAAGGAGGAACTGAGGACGAACTCATTCGCCTAACTCACGCAGGTGTATCAGTATCAGGTTTTGATACGCATCATAAGGGAGAACAAAATCTTACTTTACAATATTTGGGGCAACCGGTACATGCTAATTTGTCAATGACTGTTACTAGTCAAGATGAAGCAAGTCCGAAAACTATTTTGAGAATTGAAGTAAGTCAGGAACCGAAAAAAGATTACCTAGTTGGTGATAACTTAGACTTGTCTGAAGGACGCTTTGCAGTGGCTTATAGCAATGACACCATGGAAGAACATTCCTTTACTGATGAGGGAGTTGAAATTTCTGGTTACGATGCTCAAAAGACTGGTCGTCAAACCTTGACGCTTCGTTACCAAGGTCATAAAGTCAACTTTGATGTTTTGGTATCTCCAAAAGCCGCATTGAACGATGAGTACCTCAAACAAAAGTTAGCAGAAGTTGAAGCAGCTAAGAATAAGGTGGTCTATAACTTTGCTTCACCAGAAGTAAAAGAAGCCTTCTTGAAAGCAATTGAAGCGGCCGAACAAGTGTTGAAAGACCATGAAACTAGCACCCAAGATCAGGTTAATGACCGACTTAATAAATTGACAGAAGCTCATAAAGCTCTGAATGGTCAAGAGAAATTTAAGGAAGAAAAGACAGAACTCGATCGCTTAACAGGTGAGGCTCAAGAACTCTTGGCTGCCAAACCAAACCATCCTTCAGGTTCTGCCCTAGCTCCGCTTCTTGAAAAGAACAAGGCCTTGGTTGAAAAAGTAGATTTGAGTTCAGAAGAGCTTGCAACAGCGAAACAGAGTTTGAAAGATCTGGTTGCTTTATTGAAAGAAGACAAGCCAGCAGTCTTTTCTGATAGTAAAACAGGTGTTGAAGTACACTTCTCAAATAAAGAGAAGACTGTCATCAAGGGCTTGAAAGTAGAGCGTGTTCAAGCAAGTGCTGAAGAGAAAAAATACTTTGCTGGAGAAGATGCTCATGTCTTTGAAATAGAAGGTCTCGATGAAAAAGGTCAAGACGTTGATCTCTCTTACGCTTCTATTGTGAAAATTCCAATTGAAAAAGATAAGAAAGTGAAGAGAGTATTCTTCTTACCTGAAGGCAAAGAGGCAGTAGAATTGGCTTTTGAACAAACGGATAGTCATGTTATCTTTACAGCACCACACTTTACTCATTATGCCTTTGTTTATGAATCTGCTGAGAAACCACGAGTAGAATCTAATGGTGCAAATGACCTTGTTACTATCTCAACTAAACCAGAACAACAAAACACAGTCCTTCCAAAAACTACTAATCAACCGGCTTCTGATCAACAAAAGGCTCCTAAATTGGAAGTTCAAGAGGAAAAGGTTTCCTTTGACCGTCAAGAGCATGAAAATGCTGATATGCTAGTTGGGGAACAACGAGTCATCATACAGGGACGAGATGGTCTGTTGAGACATGTCTTTGAAGTTGATGAAAACGGTCAGCGTCGTCTTCGTTCAACAGAAGTCATCCAAGAGGCGATTCCAGAAATTGTTGAAATTGGAACAAAAGTAAAAACTGAACCAGCAGTAGCGCCTACACAAGAAAAAACAGTGCAAAATACAGCAATTAAATCAGAAGAAGCAAGCAAACAATTGCCAAATACAGGAACTGCTGATGCCAATGAAGCCCTAATAGCAGGATTGGCAAGCCTTGGTCTTGCTAGTTTAGCCTTGACATTGAAACAGAAAAAAGAAGATGAAGATTAAATATCGAAAAATCTTGTGAAATCTTTCCTTATATTTCCAAAGTGTGATATAATAGTTTCGAATAAAATAATTAAAGGGGTTTTTGTAACATGGCAAAACTTACTGTTAAAGACGTTGACTTGAAAGGTAAAAAAGTCCTCGTTCGTGTTGACTTCAACGTACCATTGAAAGATGGCGTAATCACTAACGACAACCGTATCACAGCAGCTCTTCCAACTATTAAGTACATCATCGAACAAGGTGGACGTGCAATTCTTTTCTCTCACCTTGGACGTGTGAAAGAAGAAGCTGATAAAGCTGGTAAATCACTTGCTCCTGTAGCAGCTGACTTGGCAGCAAAACTTGGTCAAGATGTTGTTTTCCCAGGTGTCACTCGTGGTGCTGAATTGGAAGCGGCAATCAACGCTCTTGAAGATGGACAAGTTCTCTTGGTTGAAAACACTCGTTACGAAGATGTTGACGGCAAGAAAGAATCTAAAAACGATCCTGAACTTGGTAAATATTGGGCATCACTTGGAGATGGTATCTTCGTAAACGATGCATTCGGTACAGCTCACCGTGCACACGCATCTAACGTTGGTATCTCAGCAAACGTTGAAAAAGCAGTTGCTGGTTTCCTTCTTGAAAATGAAATTGCCTACATCCAAGAAGCAGTTGAAACTCCAGAACGTCCATTTGTGGCTATCCTTGGTGGTTCAAAAGTTTCAGACAAGATCGGTGTTATCGAAAACTTGCTTGAAAAAGCTGATAAAGTCCTTATTGGTGGTGGTATGACTTACACATTCTACAAAGCACAAGGTATCGAAATCGGTAACTCACTTGTAGAAGAAGACAAATTGGATGTTGCGAAAGCTCTTCTTGAAAAAGCAAATGGTAAATTGATCTTGCCAGTTGATTCTAAAGAAGCTAACGCATTTGCTGGCTACACTGAAGTGCGTGACACTGAAGGTGAAGCAGTTTCTGAAGGCTTCCTTGGTCTTGACATCGGTCCAAAATCTATCGCTAAATTTGACGAAGCTTTAACTGGTGCCAAAACAGTTGTATGGAACGGACCTATGGGTGTATTTGAAAACCCAGACTTCCAAGCTGGTACAATCGGTGTGATGGATGCTATCGTGAAACAACCAGGAGTTAAATCAATCATCGGTGGTGGTGATTCAGCTGCTGCAGCGATCAACCTTGGACGTGCAGATAAATTCTCATGGATCAGTACGGGCGGAGGTGCTTCAATGGAACTTCTCGAAGGTAAAGTATTGCCAGGTTTGGCTGCACTTACAGAAAAATAATTTCAGCCCGTTAGTCTCTACAAAATCCTGATTTTGTAGAAAAAGGAAGAAAACTGAAACGTTAACAAAAAGGTGGCTATGTCACCTTTTTGTGTTAGTGTAGGTATTTGTGACGCGGTGGTGGGGCATCAATGGAGCTTCTTGAAGGTAATACTCTTCGAANNCTTCGTCAGTTCTATCTACAACCTCAAAGCAGTGCTTTGAGCAACCTGCTGCTAGTTTCCTAGTTTGCTCTTTGATTTTCATTGAGTATAAAGTTCTTCCAGGACTTGCAGCCTTGACAGAAAAATAAGATTAACTAAATGAATCAAAGAAGAGAGGGATGAGAGTTCCTCTTTTCTTTTGCTTAAAATAAAAACGCTTCCTCGCAACTATTACTCATAAAAATCACCGATTTATGATAAAATGGAAATAGAAAGTTGAGATTATGAGTTATTTTAAAAAATATAAATTCGATAAATCCCAGTTCAAACTTGGTATGCGAACCTTTAAAACAGGAATTGCTGTTTTTCTAGTTCTCTTGATTTTTGGCTTTTTTGGTTGGAAAGGTCTTCAAATCGGTGCTTTGACAGCTGTTTTTAGCCTGAGGGAGAGTTTTGATAAGAGTGTTCATTTTGGGACTTCGCGTATTCTAGGGAATAGTATCGGAGGCCTCTATGCCTTTGTCTTCTTCTTATTAAATACCTTTTTCCACGAAGCCTTTTGGGTGACCTTGGTAGTTGTTCCAATTTGCACCATGTTAACCATTATGACAAATGTAGCCATGAATAACAAAGCAGGGGTTATTGGTGGTGTAGCGGCTATGTTAATCATTACCCTATCGATTCCGAGCGGCGAAACAATTTTGTACGTATTTGCGCGTGTATCAGAAACTTTCATGGGAGTTTTTGTCGCAATTCTCGTAAATTACGATATTGATCGTATTCGACTCTTTTTAGAGAAAAAAGAAAAATAATGTTATATTTTATGACATTATCAATTGACGTTTGTCTTTTTTTAGACTATAATAGACAGAAAGAAGGAAATTGTAAATGAAGGAAAAAGAATTTCGCCGAAATATGGCTGTTTTTCCTATCGGCAGTGTTATGAAGTTGACCGATTTATCGGCGCGTCAGATTCGTTATTATGAAGATCAAGAGTTGATTAAGCCTGATCGAAACGAAGGAAACCGTCGCATGTATTCCTTGAATGACATGGATCGTCTGCTTGAAATCAAAGATTATATCTCAGAAGGTTATAATATCGCTGCCATTAAGAAAAAATATGCTGAACGTGAAGCGAAATCCAAGAAAGCGGTGAGTCAGACTGAAGTGCGTCGTGCACTTCACAATGAACTCCTCCAACAGGGTCGCTTTGCTTCGGTGCAATCGGTTAGGCAACCGCAAGTAGTCATACATTAAGGAGAAAACTCATGCCAATCACAGCTGCAGATATTCGTCGTGAAGTCAAGGAAAAAAATGTTACCTTTATCCGTCTCATGTTCTCAGATATTTTGGGAACCATGAAAAACGTCGAAATTCCTGCTACAGATGAACAATTAGATAAGGTCTTGTCAAATAAGGCTATGTTTGATGGATCTTCTATTGAAGGTTTTGTACGTATCAATGAGTCAGATATGTACTTGTACCCTGACTTGGATACATGGACAGTCTTCCCTTGGGGAGATGAAAATGGAAGTGTTGCAGGTTTGATCTGTGATGTCTATACAACAGAAGGTGAACCATTTGCAGGTGACCCTCGTGGCAATTTGAAACGAGCTCTTCGTCATATGGAAGAAGTAGGATTCAAATCCTTCAACCTTGGACCAGAGCCAGAATTCTTCCTATTTAAACTGGATGAAAATGGGGATCCAACACTTGAAGTGAATGACAAGGGTGGCTACTTTGATTTGGCGCCTACGGACCTTGCGGACAACACACGTCGTGAGATTGTGAATGTCTTGACCCAAATGGGATTTGAAGTAGAAGCCAGTCACCACGAGGTTGCGGTTGGACAGCATGAGATTGACTTTAAGTATGATGAAGTTCTCCGTGCTTGTGATAAGATTCAAATCTTTAAACTTGTTGTTAAAACCATTGCTCGCAAACATGGCCTTTACGCAACCTTTATGGCCAAACCAAAATTTGGTATTGCTGGATCAGGTATGCACTGTAATATGTCCTTGTTTGATGCAGAAGGAAATAATGCCTTCTTTGATCCAAATGATCCAAAAGGAATGCAGTTGTCAGAAACGGCCTACCATTTCCTTGGCGGTTTGATCAAGCATGCCTACAACTATACTGCTATCATGAACCCAACGGTTAACTCATACAAACGTTTGGTTCCAGGTTATGAAGCCCCTGTTTACATTGCTTGGGCTGGTCGTAACCGTTCGCCACTTGTACGCGTGCCTGCTTCACGTGGTATGGGAACTCGTCTTGAGTTGCGTTCAGTTGATCCAATGGCAAACCCATATATCGCTATGACAGTTCTTTTGGAAGTTGGTTTGCATGGTATTGAAAATAAAATCGAAGCACCAGCTCCTATCGAAGAAAATATCTACATCATGACAGCAGAAGAGCGCAAGGAAGCTGGTATTACAGACCTTCCATCAACCCTTCACAACGCTTTGAAAGCTTTGACAGAAGATGAGGTTGTCAGAGCAGCTCTTGGAGAACATATCTATACTAGTTTCCTTGAAGCCAAGCGAATCGAATGGGCAAGCTATGCAACCTTCGTTTCACAATGGGAAATTGATAATTATTTAGACCTTTACTAATACTAATATATAAGAAAGATTGCCTGAGGGTAAACAGTCACACAGCAGTCTAAGCCATCAAATACCTATAACCCTTAAAATAGCGATTTCGGTCGCTATTTATTTTTCGAAAAATCCTCTTGACTCTTTTGCGAATTAGATTTATCATTAGACGTGTAGAAGAAAATCAAGGAGTCACTATGGAAAAATTCAATTTCAAAAACAATATCGGGCAAGAAAACACATTGCTTCAAATCGAAATCTACAAGTTTACTAATTTACTAACTTTTGCAAGCTTCAAAATTACACATCTGTAAATATTTTTTCGAAAGATATATTTGAAGCCATAGTAAATTGAGACTAGAATAGTACACTACATCTGCTAAAAAATTTCTAGAAATTAATTTAACTTTCCTAATCGATTTGTTTACATCTTATTTCAATCTACTATATTATCTCAATAAATGATGATGGAGACTGTTTTGTTTGTGCTTGTCGATTTTTGAATCCTGATCGAGCGGAAGAATATTTCTACTGAGGTTGCCAAGGGGAAAATCCTGAAGATATTGAATTTTATGATGAACAATTACAGGCAGAAAAGGTGGAAGTTTTAAGTATTCGATTGGAAGTAAAAAAGTGAATTATCTATAATCTCATCAACAATAAACCTATTTCAACCCCATTATCTATAGGCGTATTTTTACGCCTTTTTATATACTTGAAGCACATAAGAAACATTATGAGAAGTTTGCTGATGGAAGTACTCAAGAAATTGATGTTCCTTATGATATTCCTGATACTTGGGAGTGGGTGAGGTTTTCTACATTGGTTGAAATTGTCAGAGGTGGCTCTCCACGACCAATCAAAGATTATCTTACTTCTGAAGTAGATGGAATAAATTGGATAAAAATAGGTGATACTGAAAAGGGTGAAAAGTATATAAATAATGTTAAAGAAAAAATCAAAAAATCAGGGCTTAACAAAACTAGATTTGTAAAAAAAGGTACATTTTTGTTAACTAATTCTATGAGTTTTGGTAGACCTTATATTTTGAATGTTGATGGTGCAATACACGATGGATGGTTGGCTATTTCGAACTATGAAAACTCATTAAATA